>NZ_FQVH01000010.1 GCF_900129075.1 Caldanaerobius fijiensis DSM 17918 | reverse complement strand
GTAAGGTATAAAAATTGGGATATAGTGTTAAACCAATTGATTATAATGTATCCAGGCAGACTAGAACAATATCTATAAGGGGAAACCCGAAAAAATTTTTTTGAGAACCTTTGAATCCCTACGGTCTTCAAAGGTTCTCAAAAAAGCTCAGGGGATCCCTGATTAAATATTTTAACCAATTTAATTCATTTTAATGCATAAAATGTAGAAAAAAGGTTATACTAAGAAATGGGTTAAATAAAATGTTAATTGATTCTTATCAAGAAAGAGCATGAAATTAATCTAAATACACAAAATATTTTTCACTCCCGATTAATGCCATTGTTTCGTTTAAATTTTTTTTTGCAACCGAATAAGAACCACCACCACCAGGATTTGCGCGCACTACCTGAGAGTAAGAAATGCTAACAATAGCTAATAAACCCAAAATAGCAAGCGATATGGGCAATGTAAACCCATATAAAGCTAGACCGCCATACATTAACACTACTACAATTTGTTCTGGGCCATAAGCCACTGAAGAAAGTGCATCAGATGAAAAAATTGCCAAAGCTTTCCATACAGGAATCTTTTCTGTTGACAATCTTCTGTTTGATAATGGTTCTCCGATTAAAATATGTTTTATTGCTCTAAGCATTTTCTTCTTCCCCTTATCTAAAGTATTTTAGCAATTGTATTGCATACATTAGAATAGATAGTATTATAATATCTATTCTAATTCCTGTCAAGAATTTCACCTAAGTTGGATATATTAAGTGTTATCAAAATAAATTTAGTTATTAGTTATGCACTTTTCCACTTTATATTTAGATGATATAATAAATATAATAAAGCTAAGATGACGAATTTTCTAAATTACTGGGAAATAAATAATAGGAGGCTATATATGAAGAACAATATGGATTTAAAATCAGTTAAAGAAGCTGTTGAAGATATAAAGAAATTGAATGAGGAATATTACAAAAAAACAGGCGTTAGGAAAAAATATCTGATTTTTACATTTGGTTGCCAGATGAATCAACATGATTCTGAGGTACTCAGCGGTATGCTCGAAGATATGGGATATGAAGAAACAAAAGATATAAATGACGCTGATGTCATACTTTTTAATACATGTGCCGTTAGAGAACACGCTGAAGTAAGGGCTCTTAGCAGGATATCTCAATTAAAAGAGCTAAAGCGAGAAAAACCTGATGTAGTAATAGGAATGAGTGGATGCGTCGTACAAGAAAAAGGCGCTATTGAAACCATAATGAAGAAATTACCTTACATTGATTTGGTTTTTGGAACTCATAATATTCACGAATTTCCAAAGATTTTGCAGCAAGCTATACAGTCTAGCAACACTATAATAGATGTATGGGAAGGAAATGGACAGGTAGTAGAAAATCTGCCTATAAAACGAACTGATAAAGTGAAGGCCTTTGTAAATGTAACTTATGGGTGTGATAATTTTTGCACTTACTGTATAGTACCTTATGTTAGAGGACGGGAACGAAGCAGGAAACCTGAGGATATAATCAATGAGGTAAGGGAATTAGCAAGACAAGGATTTAAAGAAGTAAATCTTTTAGGGCAGAATGTCAATTCTTATGGAAGAGGTCTTGAAGAAAAGGTGACTTTTGCAGATTTATTGAGGATGATCAATGAAATAGAAGGTATTGAGCGAATAAGGTTTACTACATCACATCCTAAAGACCTGACAGATGATTTAATATATGCCATGAGAGACTGCGAAAAGGTCTGTGAACACCTGCATTTACCTTTTCAAGCAGGGAGCAATCGTATCTTAAAGGCGATGAATAGAAGGTATACGAAAGAAAAATACCTAGATTTAATATATAAGCTAAGAGAAAATATTCCCAATATAGCTTTGAGTACAGACATAATTGTAGGATTTCCTGGAGAAACTGACGAAGACTTTGAAGATACTTTGGATTTGGTTCGAACTGTAAGATTTGATTCTGCTTTTACATTCATTTATTCCAAAAGAACAGGAACACCCGCAGCAGAGATGCCTAACCAGGTTCCAGATGCAGTGAAACATGAAAGATTTAATAGACTTGTAGAACTACAAAATAAGATCACAGCAGAAAAAAACGCAGAGCTTGTAGGTAACGTATATGATGTATTAGTAGAGGAAGTGAGTAAAAAAGATCCTAATAAGATGACAGGTAGAACCAGAACTAATAAATTAGTACATTTTGTAGGAGATGAATCCATAATCGGAAGACTTGTGAATGTGAAAATAACAGCTTCGCGAGGATTTACATTAGAGGGTGAGATAATATGACACCATTAATAGAACAATATCTTGATATAAAAAAGCAGTATAAGGATTCTATATTATTTTTTAGAGTAGGGGATTTTTACGAGATGTTTTTTCAAGATGCTGAGGTAGCATCAAAAGAGCTGGATATTGTATTGACTGGGAAAGATTGTGGAACAGAAGAAAGGGTGCCCATGGCGGGCATTCCTTTTCATTCTGCAGATTCATATATATCTAGATTAGTAGCAAAGGGGTATAAAGTAGCTATATGTGAACAAATGGAAGATCCCAAGGAAGCCAAAGGCTTAGTAAAGAGAAGCGTTATCAAAGTAATAACATCGGGTACTATTATTGACACTGCTGCTCTTGATGAAACCAGTAATAACTATCTTATGTCAATCTATATAGATGATGGGAAATACGGTTTGTCCTCAGTTGATATTACGACAGGAGAACTAATGGCTACTGAATTAGCTAGCAAAGAGGACCTTTTGAATGAATTAATAAAATTTAAACCGGTGGAAATTATAACAAATAAGCCAGAAGAGCTGGAAAGCTTATTAAATTACGGGTCATTTGTTCATAAATGGGATTTCTTTGATTATAATATTGCACGGGATGAAATTATTAGGAAATTTAACGTCAATAGTCTTGAAGGATTGGGACTTAAATACTACGAAAGAGCGACCCGTGCCATAGGTGCTCTTTTCATGTATATAAAGGCAACTCAAATGGTTGCTTCTGATAATATAAGTGAAATAAAATTGTATACGATATCTGATTATATGATAATGGATAAAAATACTATAAATAATCTTGAATTATTAGAAACGTATAGGTCAAAAGAAAAAAAGGGTTCTCTTTTATGGGTAATCAATAAAACTTCAACGCCTATGGGTTCAAGGCTTATTAAGAAATGGCTAGAGCGACCACTTTTAAATATAGATGAAATAAACAAAAGACTGGACGCCGTAGAAGAATTAGTAAATAATGATGAAATGAGGGAAAAACTCAAGGCGTGTTTGAAAAAGATAAGGGACTTTGAGAGAATTATGGGCAGAATAGTTTACAAAAGCGCCAACGGTAGGGATTTGCTATTTTTTAATAGTTCTATTGTTAATTTACCGGAAATAAAAAATATCATTCAAAATGCAGAGTCGGATTATTTAAAGGAATTATTTAACGAAATTGATCCATTAGAAGATGTTTCAAGTCTTATTGATAGCGCAATAAGCTATGATGCTCCTATGACAATTAATGATGGTAATATAATAAAAGACGGATATAATGAAGAAGTAGATAAATATAGAAAGGCATCGACAGAGGGTAAAAATTGGCTTGCTCAACTAGAATCTGAAGAAAGAGAAAAAACAGGCATAAAAAATCTTAAGATAAAGTTTAATAAGGTCTTTGGATATTACATCGAAGTTACAAAGTCCAATATAGACATGGTACCTGATTATTTTATAAGGAAACAAACCTTGGCTAACTGTGAGCGCTATGTAACAGAAAAATTAAAAGAAATTGAAAATGATATATTAGGTGCTGAAGAAAAAGTAAAAGAGTTGGAATATCAGTTATTTGTAGAAATAAGAGAGAAAGTGGCCCAACAATATAAAAGAGTTAAAGCATCGGCAGAAGCAATAGCTCAAATCGATGTGCTTACATCTATGGCAGAAGTAGCTAAAACAAACGGATATCAAAGACCTATCCTTGTTGAGGAGAAGGTAATAGATATAAAGGTTGGACGCCATCCTGTTATAGAGAAAATAAGTGATGACATATTTGTCCCAAATGATACCTATATGGATACAAAAGAACATATGATTTCATTGATAACAGGACCTAATATGGCAGGTAAGTCTACGTATATGCGGCAGATTGCATTAATTGTAATACTTGCACAAATGGGATCTTTTGTTCCTGCAGACAGCGCTAAAATAGGCATTGTAGATAGAATTTACACGCGCATAGGAGCAACAGATGATCTTTCAACAGGTCAAAGTACGTTTATGGTAGAAATGAATGAAGTAGCAAATATTGTAAATAATGCTACTGACAAAAGCCTTATAATTCTTGATGAAGTAGGACGTGGTACAAGTACGTATGATGGGATAAGTATCGCATGGGCAGTAGTAGAATACATTGCTAAAAAAATAAAAGCAAGGACACTCTTTGCTACGCATTATCACGAATTAGTGGATATAGCTGATGAGTTGAAATGTGTGAAAAATTACAATATAGCAGTGAAAGAGGAAGATGATAAGGTTGTGTTTTTAAGAAAGATAATGGAAGGACCTACAGATAAAAGTTATGGAATACAGGTAGCAAAACTGGCAGGTTTGCCTGAAACAATTATTAAAAAGGCCAATCAGAAGCTTGTTGAATTAGAAAAAAAACATATTTATCAAAAAGATTCAGTGGAACCTATAAAGCAAATTAGTATATTTGACATTGGTTTCGATTTTAAATATTATGATCTAATAGAAGAAATTAAAAGTTTGGATATAGACAATATGACCCCATTACAAGCTATAAATCAACTTTATAAGTTAAAACGCGCACTATGTGATTAAGAGGTGTTTTTATGGGAATAATCAATATATTAGATGCCAGTGTAGCATCAAAAATTTCAGCAGGTGAAGTAGTAGAAAGGCCAGCCTCTGTGGTAAAAGAATTAATAGAGAATTCTATAGATGCAGGTTCTAAAAATATTATTCTTGAAGTAAAAAATGCCGGTAAAAAATTGATAAAGGTAACTGATGATGGATGTGGCATGACAAAAAATGATGCTGTACTATGTATTGAAAGATATGCGACCAGTAAATTAAGAACTATTGAAGATCTAAATAGTTTAATTACATTAGGTTTTCGAGGTGAAGCTCTTGCCAGTATTAGCGCTGTATCAAAATTACAAATTGTTACAAGACCACGCGATCAATCGATTGGTACATTAGTTGAGGTATGGGGTGGAGAAATTATCGATGTTAGAGATACAGGTTGTAAGGAAGGAACTACAGTAACAGTAAAAGATTTATTTTATAATACGCCGGCTAGATTAAAATTTTTAAAAAGAGATTCTATTGAGTTTAATAACATTTATAACATATTTTATAAATTGATGTTATCACATCCTGAGATATCTTTTAAGTTAATAAGTGATGATAAACTAAAACTTAGTAGCACAGGGGATGGGAATCTGTTAAATTGCATTAAAACTATATGGGGTCAGGAGATCGCGGACCATATGATAGAAGTCAAAGCACAAGACCGAGCTGTCAAGGTAACAGGATATATATCAGATAGATCTGTAATTCGTAGGAGTAAAAATGATATATTATTTTTTGTAAATAAGCGCTGTATTATTAATAAAGCTCTTTACGCGGCCGTTTTAGATGTGTATAAGCAATACCTTACTACAGGGACATATCCTGTGATAGTTTTAAATATCGATATAGACCCGCGTATGATAGATGTAAATATACATCCAACCAAGCTTGAACTTAAATTTAGTGATGAGCACGGTATATACGGTGCTATGTACAATGCATTAAATAATGCGTTAAATCCAAAGTCTGAGGTTAATAGACCTCTTACCAGTATTTTTAATATAAACGATTTTGAAAAGCAGGGAAATGTTGAAATAGAAACTAAGTATGAACAAGTAAAATTGAAGGAAACGGATATCAGGGATATTAATGAATTAGAAAATGAAATTAATATTGCTGTAGATGAAGTAATAAATGAAGGTATGATTTTTTATGACGATGATATCAAATACCTTGGACAGGTTTTATCTACATATTTGCTATGCGAAAAAGACAACGAGTTATATATAATAGATCAACATGCAGCTCATGAAAGAATTTTATATGAAAAATATATTAAAGAATTTAAGAATAATCGTATATCATCTCAAAGACTTTTAATACCGACTATTATAGAGTTAAAGAACGATGAAAAAAACATAGTAATCGAAAATATTAATTTATTTAATACATTAGGCTATGAAATTGATGATTTTGGTGAAACGGCAATAGCTATAAGAGCTGTTCCAATTTTTTTTGATCAAACACAAGCACGGCTATTTATAGATGAATGTGTAGCGTATTTGTCATCGGATAGCAATAGAACATCTATAGATGAAATGTTATTTAAGAAAGCCTGTAAAGCAGCTGTTAAAGCTAATGATAGTTTAACAGAGAAAGAAGCAAGAGAATTAATAAAGTCTCTTTTAAGCTGTGAAAATCCTTATAACTGTCCTCATGGTAGACCAACAATTGTCAGATTTACTAAAAGCGATATGGATAAGATGTTTAAAAGGGTTATTTAGGAGGTATCAAATGATTCCACTTATAGTAATAGTAGGACCAACTGCAGTGGGTAAAACAGAAATATCTATAGATATTGCTTTAAGGCTAAATGGTGAAATTGTCTCTGCAGATTCTATGCAAATATATAAGTATATGGATATAGGAACAGCTAAGCCTACCATAGAGGAGCGAAAAGGAGTTCCTCACTTTATGATAGATATTATAACGCCAGATCAGGAATTCAGTGTAGCACTCTATAAAGAGATGGCAAGCAAGATTATAAAAGAAATACATGAAAGAGGACATATGCCTATTTTAACCGGAGGAACGGGATTATACGTTAATTCTATCATCAATATAATGGATTTTTCATCTACCGCTGATTGGCGACTGCGAGAAGAGTTAAAGGAACAAGCTAAGATGTATGGAAATGAGTATCTGTATAACAAACTAAGGGAAATTGATCCGATTACATCTGCAAGGTTACATCCAAATGATATAAGAAGAATAATTAGGGCACTAGAAGTATATAAATTGACAGGCAAACCGATATCCTATTATCAGCTTACAACCCAAAATCGTCCTAACCCTGATTACGACGTACTTATGATCGGTTTGACAATGGATAGAGAAAAATTATACAATAGGATTGAAGCAAGAGTTGATAAAATGATCAGAGCAGGTCTTGTAGATGAAGTCAGATGGCTTTGTGAAAAAGGTTACAAAGACAATATGATAGCAATGCAAGGTCTTGGGTATAAAGAAATTATCAGATATTTAGATGGACAGTGTACACTGGAAGAAGCTATAAATACCTTAAAAAGAAATACGCGGAGATATGCTAAAAGACAGCTTACGTGGTTTAGAAGGGATAAGAGAATTCATTGGATTTATGTAGATCAATTTAGTAGCAAAGAAGAAATTATAAAAAACATTTTAGAATTAGTTGCAGAAAAATACAATTTGAGATAGAATATAAAATATACGCGATGTTATGCATATAATTATGAAATTGGGGGTTTGTTAAATGAACAATACAAAACAAGCAATAAATTTACAAGATGTGTTTTTAAATCAGATAAGAAAAGAGCATATACCAGTAACTATTTATCTTGTGAGTGGTTACCAACTGAGAGGAACTGTAAAGGGATTTGATAACTTTACTATAGTTCTTGAAAATGAATCCAAGCAACAACAACTGGTATATAAACACGCTATTTCTACAATATCTCCTGCAAAAAGTGTTGTTTTTAATAATAACGAAAAGACCGAAAAGAGTGAGTAAAATGTCCGATAGAAAAATAGGCATCATTGGCTGCGGCAATATGGGTAGTGCGATTTTGGCATCATTTGTAGAATCGCGAAAGGTACTTAGTTATAATATTTGGGTATATGATGTATCAAATGAGAGACTTAAAACCATGAAAGAAAAATACGATATCAATATAGCATCAAATAGTGTTGAATTAGCAGAGTTATGTGATGAAATTATATTGGCTGTAAAACCTGATGTAGTCGAAAAAGTACTTAGCGAAATATCCAATAAGATTTCAGGTAGTAAGATATTGATTTCAATAGTTGCCGGTAAAAGTATTGATTATATAAAAAGGTTTATAAAAGCTGACGCGAAGATCATTCGGTTAATGCCTAATACACCTGCATTAATTGGTCAAGGTGTTATTGCAATGACTGCAGAGGGTCCTATAGAGGATGATGAATTTTTGCATATCAAAGAACTTTTAACAACATTGGGATTAGTTGTGGAAGTAGACGAAAAGTATATGGATGCTATTACAGGGATAAGTGGAAGTAGTCCTGCTTATGTTTTTATGTTTATTGAAGCATTAGCAGACGCAGGGGTATATGCTGGGTTACCGCGGGATATATCTTACCAAATAGCCGCACAGGCTGTTATGGGTTCTGCAGCATTAGTTTTAAAAACAGGTAAGCATCCTGGAGTTTTAAAAGATATGGTTTGTTCTCCAGGCGGGACTACCATAGAAGCAGTGAGAGAATTAGAAAGGAATGGCTTTAGATCTGCGGTGATAGAAGCAGTAATATCTTGTGTCAAAAAGTCAAAAACGCTATAAATTAAGCGGTGGTATGTTTGAAAAAAGTTACCATTTATACTGATGGTGCCTGTAGTGGTAACCCAGGCCCTGGTGCCTGGGCTGCCATCTTGATATATAATGAGCATAAAAAAGAAATCGTTGGGTATGAGGATCTTACAACAAATAATAGAATGGAACTAAAAGCGGCTATTGAAGCTTTAAAGTCTCTTAAAGAACCGTGTGATGTTACGTTGTACAGCGATAGCAGTTATCTTATTAATGCTTTTAACCAAAATTGGTTAGTAAATTGGCAAAAAAGAAATTGGATAAAAGCAGATAAACAACCTGTTGAAAATAAAGATTTATGGATAGAGCTTTTGGATCTTTCTTCAAAACATCGTATTAAATGGGTAAAAGTAAAGGGCCATACCGATAATGAATACAATAATAGGTGTGATAAGCTGGCAACGAGCGAAATAAAAAAACATAAAATTTCTACTTGATAAACACTATAATTTATATTATAATATTAAGTGCGTAATTGATGTGTTATTTGCTAATGTAGCTCAGTTGGTAGAGCAGCTGATTCGTAATCAGCAGGTCAAGGGTTCGAGTCCCTTCATTAGCTTATTATTTATGCGGGTCGGAGAAATATTAAAAAATAATAATGAGTTGAATTTCTGATGTTTTTCTAACAAAAATTTATTCAAATATATTGAAATATAAAGTTTGAATAAAAAAGAGGGGGTATACCAATCGGTTAAGTAAATCCCCCAATTTTTTTATTGCTTCTCTCTGCACTTTTACTTTATAAGCATTGTTTATATGGCATACTATATTTTTTTCTATAATTTTAATATTGTTGTGGCACTTGATATTTTAATATTTACTGATGTATTATAGTTTTAAAAGAGTAAAAAGCAGAAAAATGACCTAAAAGAGAAAATATATAGAAAAGAAAAAAGCAGGTTAAAGGGAAGGATTATTAAACTGTGTGAGTTCTTTCAACACAGCGGCGCGGAATAGAATTCGACAAGAAAAGGGGATTATAATGTGACTCAAAATAACCGGAGAGGCTATAGCGCGGATAATTGAATGGGGGAAACTGAGAAATCCGAGATGGTATGAATAAGAATTATATGTAAGAAGGGCGAGGGAGACAAAATGTTAGGAACTCTGGTCAATGTAGTGGCAATTTTAGTGGGAAGTACTTGTGGGATATTTCTCAAAAAGGGTATACCTGAAAGGTTCAAAATGGTTATTATGCAAGGATTATCATTAAGTGTCATGATTATCGGATTATATAATGCTTTAAAATATAATAATTTATTATTGGTTATTATAAGTCTTGTTATTGGAGGAATAATAGGCGAGGCAATTGATATTGAAAATCGCTTAAATACAATAAGTACTGCGGTGCAAAATAAAATAGGCAATGATAAAGATGTAAATATAACTAAGGGATTTATTACAGCTAGTTTAATTTTTTGTGTTGGTGCGATGGCTATTGTTGGTGCTTTAAAAGATGGCCTTGTCGGGGATCATAGTATATTATATGCAAAGTCGATGTTAGACGGTATCGCATCAGTTATCTTTGCATCAACATTTGGAATTGGAGTGATTTTTTCATCTTTAATGGTTTTTGCATATCAGGGTCTTATAACATTATTAGCATCAACTTTAAAGACTCTTCTAACAAACCCTGTGATTTCTGATATGTCAGCAATCGGTGGAATTTTAATATTAGGCATTTCTTTAAATATGCTTGAAATAAAAAATATAAAAGTAGGTAATTTACTTCCGGCAATATTTATACCTATTATATATCAATTAATAACTATGATTTTTCATATATGAGATTATTCGAAATATCTACACCTATTGTGTATTTTATTTTTTAACTCCGCCAATTATACGAAATAGTTATTTCGTATAATTGGATCGAGGCTTAGCTTTAAATAGAAATATTAAAAGGCTATTGTGACACATACCACTGAGCTTGAGCATTAAACATCTCTGCGTATTTGCCCTTTGCCTTCATGAGCTCATCGTGGGTTCCTATTTCCACTATTTTGCCTTTATCCATCACAATAATCCGGTCGGCTATCTTTGCAGAGCCTAATCTGTGTGTTACTATGATAGAGGTTTTGCCTCTGGATATCTCTGCAAATTTTTTATAGATATTTGTTTCTTCTATTGGATCAATGGCAGCAGTAGGTTCATCGAGAACAATCATGCCATGGGCCCGGTAGAAGCCCCGCGCAATGGCGATCCTCTGCCACTGCCCACCTGATAGATCAACACCGTCAAACTCACGGGAAAGCATGGTTTCATACCCTTGCGGGAAACTCTCTTCATTTATGTCCAGATCAGCTTTTTGAGCGGCATTTTCAAGTTTGCTTTCATAGACTGTTTTTTCCCTTCCCGATTCATATGATGACATATCGCTTATAGCTATATTTTCTCTCAGAGTCATTTTATATTTCTGAAACTTCTGGAATACCGCCGATATACCTTTATAAATAGAGCTTGCAGAGACATCCCTTGTGTCAACGCCTCCGATAACTACACTTCCCTCTGTAGGCAGGTAAAGTCCTATCATAAGCTTGACAAGAGTAGTCTTTCCGGCTCCATTTTCTCCCACTATTGCAATAGTCTCACCTTTTTTCACTTCAAGGGAGATGTCTGTCAGTGAATCGGAATTTGCTTCAGGATAGCGAAAGGACACATTCTTCAGCACAATGCCGCTGTTGGCGTCGATGGTCATATCTTTGCCATTCCTTTCAGGCAGATCCAAAAACCTGATAAAATTTCTTACTGTGCCCAGATCATGCATCATCCCACCGATGTGCCTGCAAATAACTTCTTCCATAATACTAAACATGCTTCCTATTGAGGCGAAGATAGCGGCAAAAGCGCCTACACTTATCTCACCTTTCAGAAGCGTTGTAAAAAGGAGATATAAAATGCCCATATATCCTGTAAGGGTTACCATTCTCATGCCAAGCTCCATAAGTCCTGTCCTGTACTCGGCCTTCCATGTCTTTTTGCCGAGAAGAGCCAAGGCTGATTGATATAAATCTTTGAAATAGTCAAAGGCTCCCAATATTCTAGTCTCTTTAAAATAATCGCGGTCGCATATACATCGCTCATAATACTCATATTCACGGCGTATGGGAGCGGATTCATCTTCCAGTTTAGCAAAGACAGAGCCGCGTATCAGCTGTGTTATAGCAACAGGTATAAAAACCAGAAGAATAGACAATGCCAGTATCGGCTTTAATGAAAATAAGTAAAAACTCATAAACAAAAAATAGGGCAAATAAAATGTAAATATAGTCATGCCAATAGATATAAGTCCTAAGCTGTTGGACATACCTAAGTTTGCTTTGTTTATATCATCAAGGGTTGACGGGATTTCATAGGATATGGGATCTAACCGCGACGCTTTTTGATTAATATGCATGTGTAAAACACCATATACTTTTTTGTCAAATACATCCCCTATAAAGTTGTGTAAACCATTAAGAATTTGTGCTCCGATGGTGGCTGATCCCAGTGCCAGTGTCATCCAGAGAACTGTGCTTATTTTTACTTTTCCTGCAATCGCTCCTGTAATAGAGTCAAAAAATTTTTGCGATACATATGTAATAAAAGCCCATGATACACCGTGTATAATAGCGATGATATTACTTGCTATAAACAACAAAGGGCTGGCCGCTAATACAAGAGGCAAAAGCTTGATTATAATCCTAAAAAGCGTTATATCTCTTTGCTTTTTACTTATATTTGGTTTTATCACTATCATTCATACCAACTCCTTTGACTCTCATACATTTTGGCATATACTCCGCCTAACTCCATAAGCTGTCTGTGGGTTCCTCTTTCTAACACTCTTCCATCTCCGATAACAAGTATCTCATCAGCCAGTTTTGTGGAACCCAGTCTATGGCTTATAAATATTGTGGTCTTATCTCTGCTGATTTGCCCAAATTCCTCATATAGCCTGCTTTCGCTTATGGGATCAAGGGCCGCTGTGGGTTCATCCAGTATCAAAAGAGGAGCGGGTTTCATCAAAGCTCTTGCCATAGCTATACGCTGCCATTCACCACCGGATACGTCAACACCGCCTTCCTTAATTTTCCCCAGCGGTGTATCAATCCCCTTTGGCAGTTTTTTTACCAATTGGCTTAATCCGACGCGATCAATGACATTGTGTATATCCGCTTGAATATTTTCATCATATATACGATTTATATTGCCAACGCCGATATTGTCCTTCAGCGTGATATAGTATTTTGCAAAATCCTGATAGACTATGGAATATAGCGCTTTTAACTGGCTTTGACTGTATTCGCGAATGCTTTTATCATTTATATAAATATCTCCTTCGAAATCATTATAAAGGCCTGTAATGAGTTTTATTATGGTGGTTTTGCCGGCACCGTTTATGCCAACAAAGGCATAATGTCTATTGGCTTCTATCCTAAAAGATATCCCATCCAGTATATAATTATCAGTACCGGGATATTTAAATCTCACATTTTTAAATTCCAGTGAACGAAATTCTGGCGGTGTCACAACAGGTTTATCGTTTGCCCCTAGAGTTTCTTCAAGGGTTGCAAATTTGGTCAAATCCTTCAAATATTCCACATTCTTAGCTAACTGGTCCATAGAATAGGTAAAAGACCATGACATCATCTGAACCAATCCAAAGACAGCGTTTACCAGTGACATAAACATACCTGGTGAAATTGCCCCTGTCAACACGGGATTTAGAAGAACCAATATAATGATGACAGATACGAAGGCTGTAATAATACTTCCGGTTTTCATCTTTATGAACCATTTTTTGCTGGTCTTATAGGTTATTTTTCGAGCGGTTTCATATTGATCGTACCAGATATCGCTCAATTTTTTGCCATATCCGAAAAGAGTCCTTTCGTCAACCGCTTCCCTTCCAGTAAGTATTTCTGCCAGGTATTCATATTTCCTTGTATACTTTGTTACTTCCCTGTTGACTTCATAGTTTGCTTTTCCGCTTTTTATGGCCAGAGATAACAGCGGGACAGATACTATAAATATCAGCAAAGCTGCCCACAAGACATGAGTTATGAGCAACCCTAAAATTCCAACGATTCTCAGACAAATAGATATCATATACATAAAATCTATATATGCATTTTTTATCTGCTGCTCGGGTGTTTTGGATATCCTGGATATCAAATCCCACGTGTCATGGTTTTCCACATGCTTATATGCAAGTTTAGCTCTTTTTTCTGTAATGGCTGTGCGGAAGGTTTCCCGAATAGCAATTTCCAAGCGTACCTGTGCGAATTTCGCAAGGGCATTTGAGATCCACGAATAGGCTATTAAAGCTACAACAGCGATGAGTGATGGGTATATCGCACCCATTTTAGTTTTTTCTTTTACAATAGATATGGCTGTATCTATAAAGTTTGCCGTTACAACCACCTGTACAGTAGGTACAATACCGGCGAGCAGTATTTCCAAACCAACTACTATTCCCAGAACCGGTGCACATTTAAGAGGTATTCTTATTATATCAAAAACACCGTATTTCCTTTTCTCAATAATCATTTTCTCCCCCCTGTTTTCCCCGTGAACTATTAATAATAATTTATTTATTTTTTTATATTGTAAAATATAATATCAACAAAATCAAGTTTTTTTAAAGATATTTAAGTATATAGCGAATGTGATTTTAACGATATTAATTTCCATTTATTTATAGTTGCACACTGGAGAAAAGGGGGAGACTTTTTGAGCTTACTGCTTAAAGAGCAAATTAGAGAATTAATCAAAGAAAAAGGCCTTGGATATAAATGGAACTTTGATGCCCTACTAAATATCAAATAGATATTTCTAGTATTGAAGAAAAAATAATAGCACTGTACTCGAAGGGATTGTCCACAGCAGAATAGACCTTTATTAATGATTTAATGGTTTATTGTTGACGTTGATTTGCTATAAGGTTCCCATTTATTGTAATCTGATTTCATTATTACTATATCAACTCTTCTGTTTTTCCTTCTATTTTCTTCGCTAGTATTAGGAACGATAGGTTTGTATTGTCCATATCCTACAGCTATTAATCTTTCGGGATTTATGCCATCCTCTACTAAAACTTGAATAACATTGGTAGCCCTTGCCGCTGATAATTCCCAATTAGACTTATATTTTTCATTATTTATAGGTATATCATCAGTATATCCCTCTACTCTTATATAATTGGGAATTGTTTTTAAAACCTTTGATATATTATCAATTATTTTGCGGCTTTGAGGCAAAACATCTGCTGATCCTAAATTAAATAAAAGTGGTTCTTGCAGGCTTATTACAACACCTCTTTCGTCGCTATACAAAGTTATATATGAATCTAAATGATTGGATTTAATATAAGATTGTAATTTTTCTTCGATACTATTTTCACCGATATCGCTCTTTGGCTGTGTTTTAGTATTTTTGGTCACGATGTTATTATTAATTGGCAAACTGCTTGATTTATCTCCTATCACGTAATTAGAACCAAGACTGAGTCCTAAAGAATTTGCCAGTTGTACAAATTTATTAAGATTTATATTGCTAAGAGAATACATAACTATAAAAAATGTCATTAAAAGCGTAATTAAGTCAGAATATGTAAGAAGCCATCTTTCAAGATTATTTTTTTCCTCTGATGGATTATTTTTTTTATATGCCATACTTTATTACCTCTCATCGAATATATTTTCGTTTATGCCTGCTCTGTTTACACTTTCTTTAGTTTTTTTGTTGTTTTCTAAAAATACAAATAACTTTTCTTCGATGATTTTAGGATTTTCTCCCTGTTGTATTGACAAAATTCCTTCAGTTATAAGTTCTTTTTCTAATCTTTCTGATTCTGCTTTTTGCTTTAGTTTTTCTGCAATCGGTAACCAAAACAAATTTGCACTTGATACGCCATAAAGGGTTGCAATAAATGCTACTGCAATAGAAGGGCCCAGTTTATCTGGACTTGACAAATTACCCAACACATGAACAAGACCCATTACTGTACCGATTATACCCATAGTCGGAGCATATCCACCTGCTGACTGAAAAATACTTACTTCTTTTTTTACTTTTTGTTCAAATAAATACATATCTAAATCCATCATATTTTTGATTAAATTTATATCTAAGCCATCTATAACGAGTGTAAGTCCTCTTTTTAAAAAATTGTCCAAATCATTTCTTTTTAACTCTTCTTCTAAGCTTAAAAGACCTTCTTGCCGGGCTTTTTTTGCTAAAGATATAATAGTTTCAATTAACTCTGACATGTCTTTGTTTGTTTTTGTAAAAGATTTAATTAAAAGGCCCGGAATTTTCATAAAATCCTCTATTTTAAAAGATATCATAACAGCACCTATAGTGCCACCGAAAACAATTAAAGCAGCACTACCAACAATTAGTGAACCTACTTTTCCTCCTTCTATAATAAAAGCTAATATTAAGGACCCAAAACCTATGATTAATCCTAATAATGTAGATATATCCATCCTTTCCACTCCTCTTTTGTTTAAAGATCACTTTTTTGCTACTTTACTATCCCCGAAAGAACCAAACCAATCATCAAAATACCTACAATTAATCTATAGTACGCAAATGCCCTTAGCGAATGTTTCCCTAAGTACGTTAGGAATCTATCTACCACAATTAATGCGACTATAAATGACATAATAAAGCCTACTGTCAATGCTTCCCATTCAGTTGTTGTCATAGCCGCAATATTTTTTACTAACGAAAATCCTGTTGCAGCAATCATAGTTGGTATAGCCAAAAAGAATGAAAACTCTGCCGCTGCTCGAGTAGACAGACCTGCGATCATGCCCCCCATTATTGTAGATGCAGACCTAGACATGCCTGGAAATAATGAAAAGCATTGAGCAATACCTATTAAAAAAGATCTTTTTGTGTCAATTTCATCTATATTATCTATTTTGTAATTACTAAAAGCCCATTCGACGATCAACAGCATAAAGGCACCTACAATCATTGCAATTGCTACAGTAAAAGGCGAAAAAAGATACTTCTCTATATAATTATTTAATAATACTCCAATAAGAGCAGATGGAATAAATGCTATAACTATTTTATACCATAAATTATATCCCCACTCCCCAGGTTTTAAATTTTTAAGTGACTTCCCTATCTTTTTCCTGTAATAATATACTACGGCAAGAATAGCTCCTAATTGTATCACTATCTCAAACATTGTTTGAAATTTGCCTTTAAAATTTATAAGATTACCAACAATAATGAGGTGACCTGTTGATGATATAGGTAGAAACTCAGTGAGCCCTTCTACAATACCCATAATAAATGCTTTAAACAACATAATCATAATTGCTATATTCCCCTTTTCTATAAAATTCATCATTAATTTTACAGTATATACGTAAGCAATTCAAGTTAAAATTGTTTGAATTACTTGCAGTAATATGATGTGTGTTATAGAATAGTAAAAGGGGTGATTTTATGCAATATCCAAATGTATTAAATGATTTTTTGAATTATCTTTCAACAATAAGAGCTAAGTCGCCTAATACCGTTCAAGCCTATTTTTATGATCTTCAATTATTTTTAAGATATATGTTGTGGTATAAGAAATATAATTCCTCAAATAGTATAGACATTGAAAGTATTGATGTAAACGAAGTAGATTATGATTTTTTAAAAACTATAACTTTAAGCGATCTTTATGCATTTTTATCATATGTTACGAATAAACGAAATAATAGTGCGCGCGCTAGAGCAAGAAAGGTTGCCAGTCTTAGGGCATATTTTAAGTACTTAGTTAATAAAGCTCACGTTTTAGATAATGACCCGACTCGAGAACTAGAATCTCCAAAAATCAGTCAACGCCAACCCGTTTACCTAACGCTAGATGAAAGTAAGGAATTACTTAATAGCGTTGAAGGCCCTTATAAAGAGAGGGATAAAGCAATTCTCACTATTTTTTTAAATTGCGGCCTTCGTTTATCGGAGCTTGTTGGTATCAACCTCGAAGATATAAAAGATGATACATTAACCGTTATAGGAAAAGGAGATAAACAACGCACAGTCTACCTAAATAATGCATGTATTAAGGCATTAAAAGAATACATGAAAGTAAGACCGCAGGATGGCGTAAAAGATAAAAATGCACTATTTTTGAGCAGAAACAAGAGACGTATAAGCGCAAAAACTGTGCAGTATATAGTAAAAAAATATATCAAAGCAGCCGGCTTAAATACAAAGAAGTACTCCACACATAAATTGAGACATACAGCTGCTACCCTCATGTATAAATATGGTGACGTAGATATAAGAACTTTGCAACATCTTTTAGGTCATGCAAATATATCTACAACCCAAATTTATACCCATATTGATGATAAAAAAATAAGAGATGCTGTTAATAAAAATCCTCTCTCAAATGGTTAAGTGTGTTATAATTGTTATATAAAAAGAGTTTTTGAGGTGATCTTACTTTGGAAAAATTAACAGATAGACAGACTCAAATTTTAAATTATATAAAGCAATATCTCTACAAAAAAGGCTATCCACCCTCTGTTAGAGAGATATGTGAAGCGGTAGGCCTTAAATCAACTTCAACAGTACACGGCCATTTGGAAAGACTTGAGCGTAAAGGATATATAAAAAGAGATTCTACAAAACCCAGAGCAATAGAAATTGTTGATAATCTAAAAGAAAAAGCTGGTTTTGTAACAATACCATTGATAGGCAAAGTAACGGCTGGCGCTCCAATTTTAGCAGTAGAAAACGTTGAAACAGAGATACCTATACCGATTGAACTTATAAATGGTTACATTGATAAAGACAAATTTTATATATTGTCTGTTCAAGGAGATAGCATGATAAATGCAGGAATTCTAAATGGTGATTATATAATAGTAAAGCAACAAGCGACTGCCGATAATGGAGATATTGTCGTTGCAATGATCGGAGAAGAAGCGACAGTAAAGAGATTTTTTAAAGAAAAAAATAATATAAGGTTGCAACCAGAGAATCCCTCCATGCAACCCATTATTACAAACCAAGTAACTATATTAGGAAAAGTCGTAGGTTTATTCAGGAAGATTCAATAATTTTTTATTTAGCATTTCCTGAACTCCGTACAATATCCCTATTTTAGCCTGTTCGTATAGTAAACCTCCTTGAAGGTACACATAGTATGGTTCAACTAAAGGAGCATCAGCACTTAATTCTATAGAAGAACCTTGCACAAAGGTGCCCGCTGCCATTATAACTTTTTCATTATAACCCGGCATATCCCATGGTTCAGGTAGTATAAAAGAGTCAATTGGAGAGCCTTTTTGTATGCCCTGACAAAACGATATTAAACCTTCTTCATTTTTCATCTTTATTACTTGTATTATATCGGTTCTAAAATCATCCCATTTAGGATTAACTTCAAAACCTAATGTCTCAAATAATTTTGATGCAAATATTGCTGATTTTAAGGATTCAGCTACCACATGCGGGGCAAAGAATAAACCTTGAATAATTTCTCTATTAGTTCCTAACATTGAACCAACTTCTTTACCCGTGCCAGGAGTCGTCAATCTATATGAAGCCATCTCTACGTACTCTTTTTTCCCTGCGATATAACCACCAGATTTAACCAAACCTCCACCAGGATTCTTTATGAGAGAACCAGCAATTATATCGGCACCAACAGAAGTAGGTTCTTTATCTTCCACAAATTCGCCGTAGCAGTTATCGACAAAACAAACAATGTCCGATTTGATTTTTTTGACAAAATCAATGATGCGCTGAATTTCATTAATCCCAAGAGAAGGCCTCCAATTGTACCCTTTAGAACGCTGAATCATGACCAATCTTGTCTTCGAAGATATAGCATCTTTGATACCTTGGTAATTTACTTTTCCGTTAATCAAATCAACTTGCTTATAAGAAATACCAAATTCCTTTAGAGACCCTATATTAGATTTATTGCTTATACCTATAACATCTTCTAGAGTATCATACGGCTTACCGGTAATTGATATAATTTCATCTCCAGGTCGTAATATACCAAATAAACATATGGTTATAGCATGGGTTCCTGATACAATATGCGGCCTTACTAGAGCATCTTCAGCATCAAAGACCATTGAATAAAGCTTATCAATAACGTCGCGGCCCAAGTCACCATATCCGTAACCTGTACTTGAATAAAAGTGAGATTCACTTACTTTGTTTGCATGAAACGCATGTAATACCTTATATATATTATATTCTTTTATACTTTCAATTTTATGAAAACTACTTTTAATAGAATTTTCGACTTCTTTTGAGATTTCGATTAATTTTTCTGATATATCAAAATACCTTCGTATATCCACTTTAACTACTCCTTACTCTGTAATGTCTTCGGGCTGTATTAATATTAAATCATCTTTTTTTAAATTAGTTTTGTTTACAATCCTCATAGCATGTTTCCGTATTGATAGTTCAACAATATTTCTTACAGTTCTAGCATTGCCACTATCGTAAGAGTACTTATGACTTAAAATATGTAACAGTTTTTTTTTAGATAATTCGGCCAACTCATACTCCCTATCTTGAAACATCTTTAAAGCTATCTGCATTAACTCATCAAGAGTATAATCTGGAAAGTCTATTTGTATGGGGAATCGCGATTTCAATCCAGGATTTATTTCCATAAACCAATTCATCTCGTTGGTATAACCAGCAAGAATCAAAATAAATTCGTTCTTATGGTCTTCCATGGCTTTTACAAGAGTGTCAATAGCTTCCTTGCCAAAATCTCTATCCCCTCCTCGCGCCAACGAATACGCCTCATCAACAAATAAAATTCCACCTAATGCCTTTTTTATATTTTCTCTTACTTTTAAGGCCGTATGTCCTATATATTCACCTACCAAATCTGCTCTGTCTACCTCAACCACATGTCCCTTTTCCAATATGCCAATTTCCTTAAAAATCTTACCTAAAATCCGAGCGACAGTGGTTTTGCCTGTTCCGGGATTTCCTTTAAAAATCATATGAAGTACCAACGATTGATTCTTTAACCCCATTGATTTCCGTTTATTCTGTATTATACAAAAAGCCTTTATTTCATTTATAGTCTTTTTTACTACATCAAGGCCAATCAAATCATCAAGATTTAGGTCTGATTCTTCATACTTATTGGGTTTGTCATTATTGTCAAAGTTTTGAAATGCAGAAAAACCAAATCTGCCCAAATATCTCATAATGCCACCTCTTTACATATGAGATCACTGATAATTGTTATATGCAAAAAAGTGGCGTGTTGTTACATAAATTATTAAACCTCAACAGTGGCTTCTATGCCTAACAAATCTTTGTTTTTGTCTAAGACAGGTTTAATCATGTTTTCAATAAATTCTTCTACTTGTTCAGGTGCTCTCCCTATAAATTTTTCTGGAGAAATTAGGCTATCGAAATCATGTATTCTGAACTCCGGATCGCTTTTTATATTTTCAAGTAAATTATTGTTTAAACCATTTTTTATTCTTTTAGCAGCTTCCATAGAATACTGTCTTATTTTTTCATGGAGTTCTTGCCTATCGCCTCCGTTTTTTACACTTTCCATTAGTATTGCCTCTGTTGCCATAAATGGCAATTCTTCTTCTATATGCTTTGCTATAACTTTTTCATTGACCACTAAACCGCTAGCAATGTTTATATAGAGGGTAAGTATAGCATCAACAGCTAAAAATGCCTCCGGTATGGATATACGCCTATTTGCAGAATCATCTAGTGTCCTTTCAAACCATTGTTCTGCAGCAGTCAAATCAGGATTTAGCGAAAGAGTTATAACATATCGAGACAGCGAAGCCATTCTCTCACTTCTCATTGGGTTTCTCTTATACGCCATGGCAGAAGAACCTATCTGTTTTTCTTCGAAAGGCTCCTCAACCTCTCGCAAATGTTGTAAAAGCCTTATATCATTGCTAAATTTATGGGCACTCTGGGCTATACCGTTTAAAACCCAAAGAATCTGGCTATCCAATTTTCTCGTATATGTTTGACCTGAAACAGGAAATACTTCTTTAAACCCCATTTTCTCGGCTACGATAGCCTCCAATTTTTTTACTTTCTCATGATCATTATTAAACAATTCCATAAAACTTGCTTGTGTTCCTGTAGTTCCTTTTACACCAAGCAATTTCATGTTTGCTATTCTATATTCCAGGTCCTGATAATCCAATAGTAAATCTTGTAACCAAAGCGATGCCCTTTTGCCTACTGTTACTAATTGTGCCGGTTGAAAATGAGTAAAACCGAGAGTAGGTAAATTCTTATACTTTAATGCAAATTGCGTCAATACATTCATAGCGTTTATAAGTTTTTTCTTGATAATGTTAAGGCCATCTCTGTATATTATTATATCGGCATTATCTCCCACATAAGCGCTAGTAGCCCCAAGATGAATTATAGGTTTTGCCTTTGGACACTGCAAACCATACGCATAAACATGTGCCATAACATCATGTCTTACTTCTTTTTCTCTTGCTATAGCTACATCATAATTAATATCTTCTACATGAGCCTTTAATTCATCAATTTGTTCCTGAGTAATGTGTAATCCTAATTCCTTTTCACCTTCTGCTAATGCTACCCACAGTTTTCGCCAGGTAATAAACTTTTTCCTATCCGAAAAATTCTCTTTCATTTCCCTTGATGCATATCTTGTTATCAGCGGGTTTTGATAATATTCATGCAATGTTCACACCTCCGAACTAATAAATGCTTCAATTCTATCAAGGCCGTTTTTAATATTTTTAATAGAAGTAGCATAGGATAATCGTACAAAATCATCAGTACCAAATCCATCACCAGGAACCACTGCTACATTAGCTTTTTCTAATAATAATTTTGTTACGTCCTCAGAAGAATTTATTACATTTCCCTCAATAACCTTACCTTTTAGTTCTTGAATATTCATCATAATATAGAAAGCTCCATGAGGCATATTACATGAGAGATATTTTATATTGTTGATCCTTTGAACCATGTAATTCCTTCTCAGCTCAAATTCATCTCTCATCATATAAACATCATCTTTATTACCACGAAGTGCTGCTAAGCTGGCATATTGGGCGATAGAATTTGGATTAGAAGTAGCATGGCTCTGAATATTCGTCATTACTTTAATAACTTCTTCTGGCCCAGCGGCATAACCTATACGCCAACCTGTCATAGAGTAAGCTTTTGAAACTCCATTTACTACTATTGTATGATCCTTTACTTCACGGTCAAGCGATGCAATACTTATATGTTTTCTTCCGTCATATATTAATTCCTCATATATTTCATCAGATATGATATAAAAATCATGAGCAATCGCTAGTTTAGCGATCTCTTCAAGATCTTCCTGAGGGTATACGGCACCAGTAGGATTGTTAGGACTATTTATTATGATGGCTTTAGTTTTTGGAGATATTTTAGCTTTAAGGTCATCTAAATCTAATCTGAAATCCTTAGTATGGTCACACCTTACAAATACAGGTGTAGCATCCGCCATTTTAACTAATTCTGGATACGTAACCCAATAAGGTGTAGGTATCAAAACCTCATCGCCTGGATTACATAATGCCTGCATAGCATTATACAAGGAATGTTTAGCACCATTAGATACTAAAACTTGTGATGTCTTATATTCAAGATTATTATCAATTTTGAATTTATTTATAATAGCTTCTTTCAATTCGGGAATACCAGAAACAGGTGTATATTTAGTACGCCCATCTTTTATTGCTTTTATAGCAGCTTCTTTTATATAGTCAGGTGTATCAAAATCGGGTTCACCAGCACCAAAACCAATGACGTTTACACCTTTCGCTTTTAGCTGATTAGCAAGAGCAGTAATAGCTAAAGTAGAGGATTCAGAAATATTTAAGGATTTTCTAGATAATATCATAACTTATTTTTCACTCCTTTTCACTCATTGATTTTAATAATCCAATCGCATCATAAGGAATAGTTGCGCTACCTATTGTTACATTTAAATTGTCATCAATGCCATGAAAATCTGATCCACCTGTTATTATCAGATCATACCATTTTGCTATATTTATAATATCCTTTATTTGCTCAGAATCATGTTTTGTATGATAAACTTCCACGCCTTTCAAACCAGCTTTTACCAACTCCTCTATAATGTCATATGATTTTAATAAACCGGGGTGTGCTAGCACTGGTACTCCTCCACTCTTTTTTATGATATTTATAGCATCATAAGGCGACAATTTTGTCCTGGGTATATACGCAGGGCAACCTCTTCCAAGGTACTTTTCGAATGCTTCTTTGACAGAACTAACATAACCATAATGCAAAAGCGCTTTAGCTATGTGAGGTCTTCCGATATACTTACCTCCCCATTCTTTAACGTCTTTTAGGCTTATGTAAAGGCCTATATCGTTTAATATCTTTACAATTTTTTGTGCTCTTTCTTCTCGGCGCCGTATTAAATCTGCAAGTGTTTTTATTAATCTTGCATCTTTATAGTTAATATAATAACCTAAAATATGAACATCTTCAAGGTCTATTTCAGAATTTATTTCTATTCCAGGTATAACCTCTACACCATAAATATTAGAAGCTTTTATAGCTTCTTCTATACCATCAATGGTATCATGATCTGTTATAGCAATCGCATCTATATCGTTTTTTGAAGCCAATTTAACAACTTCAGTAGGACTTAAAACTCCATCAGAAGCATTTGTGTGTATGTGTAAATCTGCTTTCTTCATATACCATATCTCCTCATTCTTTATAATATAAAAATAAAAAATTTAACCTGCTTTATCAAGCAGGTTAACGTTTTTTTACCTTGGTTCTACAATTAACTTTATAGCGGTTCTTTCCTCCCCATCTATTTCTATATCTGTAAAGGCTGGTATGCATACGAGATCAATTCCTCCTGGTGCTACAAAGCCTCTTGCTATTGCAACCGCTTTCACGGCCTGATTAAGCGCACCTGC
The DNA here is from genome assembly GCF_900129075.1 of Caldanaerobius fijiensis DSM 17918. Lineage (NCBI taxonomy): Bacteria > Bacillati > Bacillota > Clostridia > Thermoanaerobacterales > Thermoanaerobacteraceae > Caldanaerobius > Caldanaerobius fijiensis. The sequence goes on along the minus strand of NZ_FQVH01000010.1, from coordinate 44,553 downwards.
CCCAATAGCCTGGAGCTCCGCCTCCCCTTTTTCTCTTAAAACACCGGCTAATGCTCCTGCTACGGCATTTGGACTAGATTTTGCTGATACTTTTAACACTTCCATTAGAAATTGCCCCCCTCATTAACTTATATAATAAATATTCTATACATCTTTTATAAATCCTGCTTATTTTAAATTATTTTTTATTCAGACACCCAATGCCGCATATATAGTATAAACAAAACTTTGCTGTATTCATCAAGATGGATGAAATAAATTATAGAGTTGTGCTTGATTAAATGAGCACAACTCTATAATTCTTGCTGTTATTTGGCGTATTCGATTGCTCTTACTTCTCTTATTACATTAACTTTTATCTGACCGGGATACTCTAATTCGCTTTCAATCTTTTTAACAATATCCCTTGCAATCAGTACTACCATATTATCATCTACCTCATCTGGTTTTACTATTATTCTTATTTCTCTTCCTGCCTGAATTGCATAAGCTTTATCTACGCCAGGAAATGAATTAGCAATCTCTTCTAATTTTTCTAATCTCTTTATATAAGCTTCTAATGTTTCACGCCTTGCACCAGGTCTTGCTGCTGAAATAGCATCTGCTGCCTGCACTAAGATTGCTTCGATAGTTTTAGGTTCTACATCATTGTGATGTGCTTCTATTGCGTGAATGACAGCTGGAGACTCATGATATCTTTTGGCCAACTCAGTACTTAGTGCTACATGAGAACCTTCCATTTCATGGTCCACTGCCTTGCCTATATCGTGAAGTAAACCTGCCCGTTTTGCTAGATTAGCATCAACTCCTAACTCAGCAGCCATTAAACCAGCTAATTGAGCTACCTCTATAGAATGCTTTAGAACATTTTGTCCATAACTTGTCCTATATTTAAGCTTTCCTAATAATTTAACTAATTCAGGATGTATTCCGTGAAGTCCAACTTCAAATACTGCTTGTTCTCCTTCTTCTCGTATAGTTATTTCAATTTCTTTTTTTGCTTTTTCAACCATTTCTTCTATTCTTGCTGGATGGATTCTTCCATCTGCAATTAACTTTTCCAATGCAATCCTAGCTATTTCTCGTCTTACAGGATCAAATCCAGATAGAATCACTGCCTCAGGAGTATCATCTATAATAAGATCTATACCTGTAAGGGTCTCCAGGGCTCTTATATTTCTTCCCTCTCGTCCAATGATTCTGCCTTTCATTTCGTCATTAGGAAGATTTACCACTGATACAGTAGTTTCAGCTGCATGATCTACCGCACATCTCTGTATAGCAGATGCTATAATTTCTCTCGCTTTTTTTTCAGCTTCTTCTTTGGCTTTTTGTTCAATATCTTTTATCATAATTGCTGCATCGTGTTTCACATCATTTTCAATTTCTTTTAGCAACAAGTTTTTTGCTTCTTCCGTCGTCAGCTGAGAGATCCTTTCCAATTCCTGAATTTCTTTTTTATACAATTCTTCAATTTCACTTTGCAATCTTTCTATTTCTTTAGTTTTCTTATTTAGAGCATCATCTTTCAACTCTAACTGCATGCTTTTTCGATCAAGAGCCTCTTCTCGCTGAATTAATCGTTTTTCAAAGCGTTGAAGTTCAGCTCGACGATCTCTGATTTCTCTTTCTAGTTCATTCCTTTGTCTATGGATTTCTTCTTTTGCTTCTAAGAGCATTTCTCTTTGCTTTGCTTGGGCATTTTTCCCGGCTTCATCAATTATTCGTTTAGCTTCTTCTTCAGCATTTCTTATCTTAGATTCGGCAATATACTTTCTTATATAATAACCTAGAATAAAGGCTATTATTCCAACTGCAATTATTAATACCATCGTTATTACGTCGTTTATATCATAACACCTCCTCATATAATGGCATATAATCATATTTTACTCTATTAGGAAACCTATGTCAAGTTGCCTCTTTAAGCACTTTTTTTATATTTTCATATTGAAATCCTTTACGCAATAGATAATTAATAATTTTGTGTTCGTCTCTATACCTTTCCCATAATGACTTTTTATTCAACAATTTGAAAATAATTTCGTTTTCGTCATAATCTATTAGATATTTGGTGATAATATGTTTATCTACACCTTTTTGCATTAATTCGTAATATATTTGTTTCATACTTTTTAACTTTTCTTTACTATATTCAATATAATGTTTACAATATTCTTCATCGTCGATATAGTTATAAGCACATAACATCGAAATGCATTGGTCTATAACTTCACTATCGTATAAATGCTTTTTTAGATAATCTACCATTTCTCGCTTTGTTCTCATCCTGTGCATTAAGTATCGCAGAGACAAATCAAAAATCTCTTTTAAACAATCCTCCATTTTAAACACCACATTTATTCAGGCTGGATGTCAATAATTTCATCTTCTGAAGACGTCTTGTTTTTAGAATAGGCTAGATTAAAGTTTTCCCGTATCTTCTGTTCAATTTCATCGGCTATCTCAGGATTATCTTTTAGAAATTGTTTAGCATTTTCTCTGCCTTGACCTAGCTTTATATCACCGTAAGAAAACCATGCTCCACTTTTATTAATCAGATCAATATTCACGCCTATATCCAGAATATCGCCCTCTCTTGAGATACCTTCTCCGTATATAATATCACACTCTGCCACCTTAAAAGGAGGCGCAACTTTATTTTTGACCACTTTAATCTTTGTCCTATTACCGACTACCTCGGTGCCTTGTTTAACCGAATCTACTTTCCTAACATCAAGTCTTATCGACGCATAAAACTTTAGAGCTCTGCCTCCTGGAGTTGTCTCTGGGTTGCCGAACATTACACCAACTTTTTCTCTTAATTGATTGATGAAGATAACTACACATTTGGTTTTGCTTATATTTCCTGCCAATTTTCTTAAAGCCTGGGACATAAGTCTTGCCTGAAGACCTACGTGAGAATCTCCCATATCGCCATCTATCTCTGCTTTTGGAACTAATGCTGCTACGGAGTCTATAACGATTACGTCGACAGCACCACTTCTTACTAATTCATCAGCTATTTGCAATGCCTGTTCGCCAGTATCAGGTTGTGATACAAGGAGATCCTCTATATTTACACCGATTTTTTGAGCATAGTAGGGGTCTAATGCGTGTTCCGCGTCAATAAATGCGGCTATACCTCCACGTTTTTGTGCTTGTGCTATAATATGTAGCGCAATGGTAGTTTTACCAGATGACTCAGGGCCAAATATCTCTACAATTCGCCCACGGGGGATCCCACCGACTCCTAATGCTATATCCAGATCCAGGCTCCCCGTAGGTATAACCTCTACATTTAACCTTGAGCGATCGTCTCCTAACCGCATTATGGAACCTTTGCCAAACTGCCTCTCAATGGAATTAATAGCAATTTCCAATGCTTTTTGTTTATTATCCATCATGTTAATACACCCTTTCTCAATCTATTTAATCAAATAACGTCTTACCATATCTAATGCATACATTGACGCTAAATTCTTATTTTTTAGTCTATTACCATTAAAATTATACTTATTACAAATAACATTCTTGTCTTCAGCCAACGCAATATATACAAGTCCAACAGGTTTTTCCGCTGTTCCCCCATCAGGACCAGCAATGCCTGTTACCGACAGACCCAAATCGGTTTTACCTATTTGTCTTATTCTCTGGGCCATTTGGATAGCAGTTTCCTCGCTCACAGCACCCTTTTCTTTTAAAACTTCACTGTTTACATTGAGTACATCTACTTTTGCTTCGTTACTGTATACTACAGTACCGAGCTTAAATACTGATGAAATTCCAGGTATGTTCGTAAGTTTATGAGCTATAAGTCCTCCTGTACAGGATTCAGCTACAGATATAGTAATACCTTTTTTAATCAATAATTGGCCAACGATAGATTCAAGAGAATCATCGTCAATACCATAGATGTAATCTCCTAAAATATCTCTTATGTGTTCTTCCATATCCTGTATCATTTTATCAATAATTGCTTCTTCCTTGCCTTTTGCAGTTATTCTTAAGGTAACTTCACCTTCTTTTGCCAGAGGAGCAATGGTAGGATTGGTTTGATTTATAATGATTTCTTTTATCATGTCCTCGACTTGCGATTCTCCTATGCCAAAAATCCTAAGCACTCTTGATTTTATCATATAACCGCTTTTTGCTATAAGATAAGGAATCACGCTTTCTTTAAACATGGGTACAAGCTCATTAGGTGGACCAGGAAGAATTATTATAATTTTGTTGCACTTTTCTAAAATAGCTCCCATTGCTGTACCATTATTATTAGGTAAAAGGATAGAACCCTCCGGGAAATAAGCTTGCCTGTAATTATTTTGAGTTATTTTTTTGCCTTTAAAGTATCTCTGTAAATGTTCATAAGCTTCTTGATATTCAACCATTTTGAGGCCTAAAAAATCAGCTATTGTCTCCTTTGTAAGATCATCTAAAGTTGGGCCCAATCCTCCTGATGTTATTATAATATCAGAACGATTCCAGGCAATCCTGAGACATTCTTTTAACCTTTCACTATTATCTCCCACAGCTGTATGGAAATAAACATCAATACCAATAGGCGCTAATTCCTGTGAAATGTACTGGGCATCTGTATTAGCAATCTGGCCTAATAATAACTCAGTGCCTACTGAAATAATTTCACATTTCATTATTACTACCTCCCATATCTTTGATAACATAGCCGTACTTATAAAAGTAAACAAAGCCAGAAAATACCGTTATTATTACTGTAATATACAGGATTATAGTGGCAAAAGGCAGCTTTAATAACAACGCTGTTACTGCAATTAATTGAATTATCATCTTAATCTTTCCTATATGATTTGCAGAAATAATAACATTTTCAATTGAAGCCAACGATCTCAATCCTGTGACGGCAAATTCTCTGCCTATAATTATAATCGCAGCCCAAGCGGGTACACTTCCCATTTCTACCAGTGATACCAAAGCAGTTGTTATAAGCAACTTATCAGCTAGGGGGTCCATCAGTTTTCCAAATTTAGTAGTCTGATTTATTCGCCTAGCGATATAGCCGTCAAAGAGATCCGTCAATGATGCAACAATGAAGATTATTGTAGCGATAATTGCACTGTATTTAAACCTTGTTAAAGCAAACAACATAAAAAAAGGTAGTAGAAAAATTCGGAGTAAAGTTAATTTATTAGCTATATTCATTCAACAATTTCCCCCAAAATATCATAGTCATACGCCTTCTTTATTAGCACTCGAGCAAAATCGCCTGAGATGAATTTGTCCGACTTTATATATACAATACCATCTATTTCTGGTGCATAGTGGTAAGTTCGTCCAATATAATAGCTACCCTTCTTCCCTTCTATCAATACATCAAATATCTTGCCTACCTTTTGTTGATTAAGCTGCCTTGCTATATTATTTTGTAGTTTCATGATAACATCTCTACGCTCTTTTTTGACTCTTTCTGGTATTTGACCTGGCAATTTAGCCGCAGGAGTACCTTCCTCTCGGGAATATTCAAAAACGCCTAGATGGTCAAATTTGCTTTCTTCAACAAATGAAACCAACTCATTAAATTGTTCCTGGGTTTCACCGGGGAAACCTACAATTAATGATGTTCTTAATACCACACCAGGTATTTTTGTACGGAGCTTATCTATGAGATTGTATATTTCCTTTTTTGATGTATGGCGGCCCATCTTTCTTAGTATTTCATCACTAATATGCTGTATAGGCATGTCAATATATTTACATACTTTATCGTTGGTCGCTATAGCATCAATTAATTGATCACTAATGGCTTCAGGATAGCAATATAAAATCCTTATCCACTTTAAACCATCTATTTCTGAGAGATTATATAAGAGATCGCTTAGCATAAAGCGGCCTTTATCTATGCCATATCTCGTAGTATCTTGAGCTATAAGTATGATTTCTTTTACACCATTTTCCACTATTGCCTTAACCTCACGATTTATATCGGCTATATCTCTACTTCTATACCTTCCTCTAAGCGAAGGTATCACACAGTAGGTACATCTGTTATTACAGCCGTCAGCGATCTTAACATAAGCATATTTGCCCGAATTGCTAATAATTCTTGGCAAATTTTCACTAAACACTTTATTTTGATGTCCATAAATTTTTGTCTTTTTACCTTGGAGTGAATTATTTACTACTTCTACTATCTCTTCAAAGTCACCTGTTCCTACTAGAGCATCAATCTCGGGTATTTCTTTCATTAATTTATCTCTGTATCTTTCAGATAAGCATCCAGTGACGACCAAGACTTTACATACACCATTTTTCTTAAACTCAGCCATTTCAAGTATAGTTTCAATCGATTCTTCTTTAGCTTTATTGATAAAAGCACATGTATTTACTATTAAAACATCAGCTTCTTCTGCTTTGTTTGTAATTGAAAAATCAGCTGCTTTTAAAAGGCCGATCATAGTTTCAGAATCGACTAAATTTTTGGCACAACCTAAAGAGATTACTCCGACTTTTGGCAATAAATAGCCTCCTTCCACATATATAAATCCTCAAATAAAGTATAATATATTATTAGGTTCAAGTCAAAGATTTAGCTGGTCTTTTGTCAGCAATACTTGTCTTGGCTTATTACCCTCACTTTTGCTTACAATTCCTCGTTCTTCCATCTGGTCCATCAATCTAGCCGCTCTAGCATATCCTATTTTCAATTTTCTTTGGAGCAAAGATGTAGATGCCTGTTTTGCCTCAAGTACTATGTTTATAGCCTGTGGTAATAACTCGTCTGCATCATTATCTTTATTATCTTTTGATGGTTCTTCAATTCTTTCAATTAAATTATCATAATATTCGGGTGTACTTCTGGTCTTAAGCCAATCGACTATACTCTCTACTTCTTTTTCACTAATAAAACACCCTTGTACTCTCAACGGCTTTATTTCCCCAGCAGGGTAGAAAAGCATATCTCCTTTGCCTAATAGTTTTTCGGCTCCTGCCATGTCCAGTATGGTTCTTGAATCCACCTGTGATGAAACTGCAAAAGCAATACGCGATGGTATATTAGCTTTTATAACACCTGTAATTACATCTACTGAAGGCCGTTGAGTGGCAATAACTAAATGCATACCCGCAGCACGAGCCATTTGAGCCAATCGACAAATAGCATCTTCCACTTCAGCAGGCGATGCCATCATCAGATCAGATAATTCATCAATGATTATAACTATTTTAGGTAATTTATTTTGTTCTATTTCATTATATCTATTTATATCCCTAACGCCTTTTTCGGCAAAAAGATTATACCTCCTTATCATCTCTTGAACAGCCCAGTTTAATGCTCCTGCAGCTTTTTTAGGATTAGTAACTACAGGTGCAATCAGATGACTTATGCCATTGTATACACTAAGTTCTACTACTTTTGGATCAATTAATAGCAGTCTTACATTTTCAGGGTCTGATTTATATAATAAACTGGTAATAAGAGTGTTTATGCACACACTCTTACCGGAACCAGTAGCACCTGCAATTAACAAATGAGGCATCTTGGATAAATCTGAGATAATATTTGCACCAGAAATATCCTTACCCAATGCTATTGAGAGGTCGGATTTGCTGTTTATAAACTCAGGACTTTCAAGAACTTCTCTTAGAAATACCGGTCTTATTTTTTTATTTGGAACTTCTATACCAATAGCTGATTTACCAGGTATAGGCACTTCCAATCTTACTCCTGATGTAGCAAGACTTAGTGATATATCATCGACAAGATTAATAATCCTGCTGACTTTAACGCCAGGACTTGGTTGTAGTTCATACCGCGTTATAGTAGGGCCACAACTTACCTGTACCACACGGGCATCAATTCCAAAACTTTTTAGTGTATCTTCTAATATTTTTATATTATTTTTTATCTCCTGTTTATTCTCTTTTAAATTATGGTCATCACCAGGTCTCAATAAATCATAAGGTGGCCTCATATAGTTTTTAGTGCCAGTCTTTTGAGTTGTCTTATTATTTTCTGCGATTTTTTTTTCTTCGCTCACAATCTTTACGTCACTTAGATCTACCGATTTACTAATAATTTCCTCTAGACTTTTGTTTACTTCATCTTTTGTAGGAGATTGTTCTGATGGCGTATTTATTATTACATCTTTTTTCTCTTCTACATAAATAAAATTAATTATTCCTCTTATAATATAATTAAATATATTCTTTAATTTATTTAAAATCATCATTGAAGTTTTTTTCAGTGAAATATTGAAAATCGTAACCACATTAGTTACTAATAGTGTTGACAATACAATCCAGCTCCCTGGGATACCAAGAAGCTTTATAAAAAAGTAATCAATCATTGCGCTAAAGGCTCCGCCACCTAAGTTTCTATTGCCATAACCAATAGAATATTTAATATAATATACATATCCGTGACTTATATCATTATAGAAAGATAGATGTAGAATCATGTTAGCGACGAATCCGGTGATAAAGAGTGCTATAAATTTGTATTTGGACATGTACTTAAATGACGTAAATATATTAAAAGAGTATAACATTATAAAAACGGGAGCGATTATGGCACCACGGCCTAGAATACCCGTTAAGAGTTTCTTTATAAAAGCTCCTAATACTCCCGCAGACGTTGTATAAAGACTGATAAATAATACTAAAGACCCACACAAAAATAAAAGTCCTCTTATTTCGCTATTTATTTTTTCTTGAGTTTTCTTCTTCTTCTTCTTCATCCCCTCCACCTCTGATTACATATTCTATATTTTTATATGAAATCCTTCTTTATTGGTATATCATACTTCAAAAGGTGTTCTCATGTTTTCATCGTACATATCAAACCTATTTATATTTACAACTTTTGATTTTATTCCTTTATAGCGAATATCTAAAGCATTTAAAACTAAATCTGGATTTAAGTTGCGTTGAGAACCCGCTGAAACTAATGCAAAAAGCGTATTCTCCTCTAAATAAAGCTTAACAATATCAGGCCTTATATTTACTTCCTTAATTCCAGACTTTGTATTTTTTTTTACTAAAACAGTATCGTTATTCATAAGCTCTTGTATTGCTTCCATCAACTTTTCTTTGTCTATATCTTCAAATGTGATGCCATATAAAGCAAATCTTATCAAAGCCATCAAGGATGTATTTATATTTTCTATCCGTATGCATTGTTTTATTTTTAGCCCATCCGGTAGTTGATCATTTAATCTGCTTATAACTTCAGCAAGAGGCAAATCTTCAATCAATTCCATGTCCATATATTCTCCATCACTGGTATAACCGAGAGTTAGGGGCAATGCTACGCTTATTTTAGGTTGCGGATTGAATCCCTGAGTATATGCAATCGGCAAAAGGGCCCTTCTTATAGCCCTCGAAATAGTTCTCATTAAATCCAGGTGAGATATATATCGCATGTCTCCTTTTTTTTCAAATTTTATTCGCAATCTCATTTACATAGCCCCTCCTCTAATTTCTTTATGCCACAATTTAAACAATATTCTCTGCAATCAATGGTAGTAATGCCTTTTTGAGCCTTTTGATGCTCTCTTATGAGATAAGCTTTATCAATACCCGGATTAATTATATCCCATGGAAAAAACTCTTGATAATCTCGCTTTCGATATGCATAAAATTTCGGATCAACATTTTCTTCGTCGAAAGCTTTAAGCCATCCATCAAAATTTAAAAAATCACCCCAACTATCAAATTTACAGCCATTTTTCCACGCTCTTATTATCACCTTACATATTTTTCTGTCACCTCTTGATATTACCGCTTCTAAAAAGCTTGCTTTGTTATCATGCCAATTATAGGATATAGATCTATCTTTTAACAGACTTTTTAAATAATCTTGTTTTTCCTTAAGTTGTTCCATCGTATCCTGAGGCTCCCATTGAAATGGAGTAAAAGGTTTTGGTACAAAAGAGGATGTACTTACAGTTATCTTGAGCCCTTTTTTAGATCCTTTAATCTCTTTATATAAATCTACCAACCTGTATGCTAGATCCGCTATTCCCTTTATATCTTCCATAGTTTCAGTAGGCAATCCAATCATAAAATATAGTTTTAATGTAGACCAACCATGCTCAAAGGCGGCTCTTGCAGACTCAATGAGATCTTGTTCCGTTACTCCTTTATTTATTACGTCTCTCAACCTTTGTGTACCCGCCTCTGGTGCAAAGGTAAGGCCCGTTTTTCGCACTTTTTCTATCTGTTCTAGCAAATCTACTGAAAAGGTATCAATTCTGATAGAAGGAAGCGAAACTCCTATCCCTCTATTTTTATACTTTTCGATAAGAGCAGCTATCAACAACTGGATTTGTGAATAATCGCAGGAACTTAATGACACCAATGATATATCATCATATCCAGTACTACTTACAAGTTTATCGGCCAATTCTATAAGCTTATTGACGCTTTTTTCCCTTATAGGCCTATAGATCATCCCTGCCTGACAAAATCGACAACCATGGGTACATCCTCTGAATATTTCTAACATTATCCTGTCATGTACCACTTCAGTATATGGTATAACCATCTTATCAGGATAATAAGCCTTATCCAGATCTTTTATTATCCTTTTGTTTATAGGCATGGGATAAGGCCCTTTAGGTATAAATCTGTCTACAGTTCCATCTTCTTTATAAATCACGTCATATAGCGATGGCACATAAATACCTCTTATTTGAGCTACTTTCTCTAAAAATTCCCTTCGATTACTTCCTGACTTCTTCCAATTTTTATAACACTCAATTATTTCTATCAATGATTCTTCCGCTTCACCTATTACGAAAAAATCAAAAACGTCAGCCATTGGTTCAGGATTATAAACACATGGACCGCCTGCTATGACAAATGGATCATTAATATCGCGATCAGATGAATACAATGGAATACCAGCTAAATCTAACATATTTATGATATTGGTATAACTCAATTCGTACTGAAGCGTAAATCCGATAAAATCAAATGCTGCTATATTGTCGCCACTCTCTAGTGCAAACAAAGGTATATTTTCTCGCCTCATAATATTTTCCATATCTGGCCATGGCGCAAATACCCTTTCACAGTACACATCGCTTCTGTCGTTGAGCATATGATACAAAATTTTCATGCCAAGATGCGACATACCTATATCATACACATCAGGAAAAGCAAAAGCAAACCTCACCTCTACTGTGCCAGGATCTTTGTGGACACTATTGATTTCATTTCCTGTATATCTTGATGGTTTTTCTACATCTAATAAGAATTTTTTTATATCATTTCTCATTGGTTTCACTCCTTTTATTTATCACATCTTTTAGAGTATGATTCAGACCCAAATCTAATATGGCATCAATAATCTGTATTTCATCAACAATCTTATATGACATAGCATTTTCGTCCAATAAAACTATCAAATGATATTTATTGGGTACAAAACTATTGAGAATCGATTTGAGCGTAACTGTATCCATTGCTACTATATGCCTGGTACTCATAATTTTCTTTTTATAAATAAGTTCTTTTTTATACACTATCTCTCTCATGAAGGTATATATAGCTTCTTTACTCTCTTTATAGGTTTCCCATGCTACAAACAAAGTAAAAATTGCTATATTTAAAACTGTTTTATATCCACCAATAAATATTAAAACAAATATATCAACAATTACAATTATTATATACGTAAAGACGCATAAAATGCGTGTTGCTTTCAAATGCCCTATATACTGAGATAAAAACAACTTAGAAAATTTGCCACCGTCTAGGGGCACTAGCGGCAAAATATTTAATAGAAAAAGAAAATAATTGGCTTGTATGTAATAACCGTTAATACCTAAAAACTGCAACGCAATACCTACCAATAAATTAGATATTGGTCCAGCCATTAATATAACCATTTCTTGTCTTAAGTCCAAAACAGACCTCTCATACGTTATTTTTCCTCCAAAAGGTGTAAGCTCTATGTTTTTTACCTTTACTTTGTAACACAAAAACATAGAAAAATGGGCCAGCTCATGTATTAATATCATGGCAAAAAAATAACTGGCTTGCAAAAGATAACCAGACCAACCATAAAAAATAAGTATAAATACAAAAGAAGGATTTATAGTAAAAACCATATCAGAGAACCTGATTTTCATTTGTTTACACCTGCATTTAGGAACTCCGCAGGTTTTAAATGAACATAAAGAACTTTATAACCTTCGCTATGTTTTAAGGTCACAGGTATAACTATTTTTTTAAAGCCTTTTGATTTTTCTCCTATCTGCTCAAAGGTATTAATAACCTTTTGCCTAAAAATCGGTGCAACCGATTTAAGATCATTATAAGCATTTATAAAATCATATTTATAGGACAGCCAATATTTAATCACATTTATAGCCCGTTGAGCAGGATCTATCTTTACACTGTTAATTATCAATGTACAGCTCATTATAAATAAGCATACAATGACCTGATAAAACAATATATTAAAAAAACTGTTATTAAATTTTTTTCTAAATTTTTTATACATAAATGTGCCCCCTTTTGTTTCCTAAGAAGTATCTTATAAATAAATATTTTACCTGGGCACATTTTATTACAAAAATTTTAATTGTTTAAATCAGGATTTATAACTGATCTCCAGTCAAAATCACCCCGTTCTAGACCTTTTATTAAGACTTCAGCAGTAGCAATGTTTGTTGCAAGAGGAACATTATGAACATCGCAGACTCTTAATAATGCTGTGATATCTGGCTCATGTGGTTGGGCGGTAAGAGGATCTCTCATAAATATTACTAGATCCATTTTTTCATCAGCTACCATAGCCCCAATTTGCTGGTCGCCACCTATTGGACCGGATTTAAACCTATGCACATTTAAGCCTGTTGCTTCATGTATTAAAGCTCCTGTAGTACCTGTAGCAAATAATGTATGCTTTTCTAAGATATTTTTATAAGCAATTGCAAATTCTACCATCTGTTCTTTTTTCTGATCATGAGCAATCAATGCAATATTCATCATATACCCCCTTAAAACTTTATTTTTTGCCTTCTCATTCCAACATTTAACGCAAGTCCTATAGCAACAAAATTAGCAAATAGAGAGCTTCCACCATAACTCATAAAGGGTAATGGTATTCCTGTTACAGGCATAAGACCTATTGTCATGCCTATATTTTCAAATATATGAAATAAAAACATAGAAATTATTCCTGCAACAATTAATGAGCCGAAGCTGTCTTTTGATACCATAGCAATTTTAATTAGTCTTAACAACATGACAAAATAAAGCACTAATATCGTTATTGTTCCTATAAACCCTAATTCCTGACCAACTACCGAATAAATAAAATCCGTGCTGGCTTCTGGCAGAAAATTAAATTGTACCTGTGACCCTTTATATAGCCCAAAACCTGTAATTTGCCCTGAACCTATTGCTATCTTTGATTGAAACACATGATAACCTGCTCCCATTTTGTCGAGATTAGGATTAAGAAAGGTTAATATCCTTTTTTTCTGGTAATCCTGTAAAAAGTATTTAAATACAACAGGAGCACTGACAACCCCAATTACAAAAAATGAGACAATATACCATATATTAATACCTGATATAAAGAGCATCCCTAGAAATATAGCTATAAAGACAAGCGCTGTACCAGTATCATTTTGTTTCAATATTAATAGAATAGGAATGCCAGTAAATACTAAAATTTTAAATAATTCATAAACATTGTTTATTTTATCTCTTTTTAGCTCTAATAATTTGGCTAATGATATAATGAAAGCTACTTTTGTTATTTCGCTGAACTGAAAACTTATACCACCAATTTTTACCCAACTTTTTGCGCCATTAGTTGATGAACCTATAGCTAATGTCACTAATAAAAGAGCTATACTAATTATATATATTACTTTATAGTAATTACCCAATAAATTATAATCAATCTTCATTATTAAAAAAGCAGTGACCAACGAAATAATAAGCCATACAGATTGTAAAATTACATTTTTTGCACTACCTCCATTGGCCACATGAGTGGCACTGCTAATAGCAATAATGCCTAAGATAGATATAATTATAACCGTTGCTATTAGTATGAAATCAATATTTTTTACAAGTCTTTTATCCAAAGTTACTCCCACCCTCATAAAAATTATAGCATATTATAAAATAAAATACCACCATATAGATGATGGTATTTTATTTCGAAGATAGATGTTTGATATTCTTAATGGGAATATTGGCAACAAGGGTCGGAGTTACCGAATTTCCATTGTCAAGATTTGTAACTTTCACATTTACGCTATTATTATCCGCTTCCATATAGTTTGAGATGACATTAATTATTCCTTCTTTTATCATGTCGAGGACTTCAATAGATGTATTAACCCTATCATTTATTAATATATTTTTAAGTCTTTCTTTTGCTACATTTTTACTGCCATTTTTATTAAACATTTATATCCCTCCTATCTTGAGGTAATGCCAAATATGCGCTTGAGTTTTGCAATAAAATTGTCGTCAGCTTCCAAATTTAAAATTGGAACATCTTCTCCCATAATTCTCCTAGCTATATTTCTAAAGGCCTGGGCTGACAATGACTTTTCATCTGTTATAATAGGTTCACCTTTGTTAGTAGAGATAACTATTTTCTCATCATCAGGTACAACGCCAATGAGATCTATTGCCAGAATTTCTACCATATCGTCGATAGACATCATGTCACCACGCTTTACCATATCCATCTTTATTCTGTTGACAACTAACTTAATATCAGTTATCTCTGATGCCAGTAAAAGTCCTATAATCCTATCTGCATCTCTTATAGCAGATACCTCTGGAGTCGTTACAACAATAGCTCTATCTGCACCTGCAATGGCGTTTTTAAAGCCTTGTTCTATACCTGCAGGACAATCTATAAGAGTATAATCAAATTCTGATCTTAGTTCATCAGTGAGCTTTTTCATCTGTTCAGGATTTACTGCAGTTTTATCTTTTGTTTGAGCCGCAGGCAATAAATACAAGCCGTCAAATCTTTTATCTTTTATAAGTGCCTGTTTAAGTTTACATGTACCTTCTACCACATCTACAATATCATACACTATTCTATTTTCCAATCCCATAACCACATCAAGATTTCTCAAACCGATATCAGTGTCTACCAGAGCAACCTTCTTGCCATTTAATGCTAAGCCTGTACCTATATTAGCAGTAGCCGTGGTTTTCCCTACGCCACCTTTCCCAGATGTGATAACAATAACTTCGCCCATCTTATACCTCCTATAATTTTTCAATAAATATCAAATTATCTTTAACATAAGCGTATTCAGGATATAATGGCCTTTCTGCGTCGTCAGGAGATCTTGACATTATATCAGCAATTCTTATTTGAATTGGTTGTAATCTAAAACCTACTACAATAGCATCTCTGTTTCCATCTTTACCTGCATGTACAAGTCCTCTTACTATGCCCATTACAATTATATTACCTGAGGCTATAACCTCTCCACCTGGATTTACATCTCCTAAAATTACAATGTTCCCCCCATACTCGATTTTCTGCCCTGATCTAACCGTGCCTCTTATTATCTTAGTCATGCCTTCATATAAATCTCCATTAAGTTTAGAATAATCACTTTCATTTGTTTTAAATCCGTAACTTTCTACTAGTTCTTTCAATTCGTTGTACTGTTCGCTATTAAGTTTACGTCCTTTAAAAGTAATCCGCATATCAGGAATATTAAAAAAATACTTATTTGAAGCAAATCTATTATCTAAATTTGCCTTTATAACCTCAAAGTCCTCATTTTTATCAAGAATCACCGTAAGGCCATTTTTTGTCCCTTTTATTTCAATAATATCTTTCATATACAGCCTCCAGATGACAGTATATATTATTAATTATTCTTCGTTATTAATTATTCTTCAAAATTCGCTTAAATCCTGCTTTATATGACAAAAACATAATTATTTATTATATCCAAGATATTGATCCATAATTGCCCTAGCAACAGGCGCAGCATAACTTCCATGTCCACCTTGATATATAACTACAGCTACAGCAATTTTAGGTTTGTCAAACGGAGCAAAACCTACAAACCAGGCATAATTGGCATGACCTATTGTCTCTGCTGTTCCTGTTTTACCCCCAACTTTATACGGGGCATCGATAAAAGCACCAGATGCTGTACCACCCTCTTCAGTAACACCTAACATTCCTTGTTTTATAACATTAATAACCTCAGGTTTTAAATTTAATTTTTCTACAATAGCAGGCTTATTGATTGAAACAAGTTTTCCATCATAGGTTTCCACTCTATCAATGAGGTGTAACTTATATCTAATACCACCATTTACTAGCGTGGCTATATAATTAGCCATCTGCAACGGTGTTACTGTAGTAGACTCCTGACCTATAGAAGCACTTAATGTTTGTCCCAATCTCCATTGAGAATCTTTTATAATCTGCCAGAACTTATACTGTAATTTATCGGGGATGCCAGCATCTTTTAATTTTTTGAAAATTATATTATCACTATCTTCTCCTTCTATTATCATTTTGGATATAACGTTATACTGTTCTTTATCTATGACTTTTTGATTAAGATAATAATTTACCCGGTATAAAATTACATCTTGCTTATATTGAGAAGGTCCTGCTACCTGGCCTTTACTCTCGGGTAACTCTATACCTGTAGGCTGACCAAGTCCAAAAGCTCGTGCCCATTTATCTATATTATCTATACCCAATTTTCTTCCTGTGTCATAGAAAAAGACATCACAGGATACTTTTAAGGCTTCTATAATATTGTTCCAGCCATGTGGTGCCCAGCATTTAGGATTCCCACTGCCCGGATAAGTGTAGACCCCTGAACAATAGACCTGGTCAGTCGGTGTAATCACATGGTCCATTAGCGCTCCTGTACCAACAATCATTTTAAAGGTTGAACCCGGAGGAGCTGTACCTAAACGCGCATAATCATAGCTCGGTTGTGGTGTCATTGCATTGGTAACATTTGGCCACATATAGTTGCTTTGTGATTTCGTAAGAGGGGTTCCTTTTGCAAACATATTTGGATCGAAATTGGGTATCGATGCCATAGCTAATACATCACCTGTATTTACATCAACAGCGACTGCCGCCCCTATATTGGCAGGAAACTTCTGATAACCATCTCCATTTTGTATCTTAGACATAACATCCTTTAACGCCTCTTCAGCCTTTTGTTGAAGTTTCATATCAATAGACAAATATACTTTATTTCCGGGTTTTGGAGGTTTTTCACCAAGAACTTTTATCATCCTGCCTAATGCATCTACTTCTACCTGTTGAGCTCCATTGGTTCCTTTTAATTCCTTCTCAAACAGCCTCTCTATTCCATCCCTTCCAATAAGATCATTTAATGAATATCTAGGATCTGAAGCGATATTTTTTATATCTTCTGGTTGCAAGCGCGACATATAGCCGATAAAATTGGAACCTACATTTTTATAAGGGTATTGCCTGATAGGTTCAATGGTTATAACAACGCCAGGTAATTGATCATATCTTTCTGATATTTGAGCTAAAGTTTTAGCATCGATATCTGAAGCTATTTTAACAGGATTATATGACATGTAGCCCTGTTTTTTCATTTCTTCTCTTACTACCAGAATATTTCTCGCATCCTCATCGCTGAGCTTTTCATCTATTTTATTGTCTTTTTTGAGTTTTTCAAAAGCATCTTTTGCACTTATATCATCTGGTAAATTATTTGCTTTTTTCCAAGCTTGTTCCCTTTGCAAAAGAATGTTTTTACTTACATTGGCATCTCCATAACTAAAATCATATCTTATTGGGTTGACTTTTAATGGAAAATTATCTACAAATTGCTGATTATTGGCAACCAGTATCCTCATCAATTTGAGGATAACCTTATTTAAATCTTGATCTTTTATATTCGTCCTGACTAATTCCACCGTATAAGCAGGTCTATTATTAGCAATTACAACGCCGTTTCTATCTAATATATTGCCTCTTGGAGCTGGTATTGGTATACTCCTTATTTTCATCTGATCTGCCCATTGCTTGTAAATGCTGCCATTGATAATCTGTAGATTGATCAGCTGTGCTGATAAAACAGCAAATATAATTATTATTATAGCAATAAAAACCTTAAGCCTAGATTTTATCTTTTTTTCATCCATTGTTTCTCACCTGAAAATTGTATTCTTTTTCATCAGTTTTTTGTTATTTAATTGTACTATATACCTGTAGCTAAATAATATTATCAAGCAATTATATAAAGTGCCAATCAATATGTGTATAATACTTGTTTTTAGATCAACACTGTGATTTATAATAAATATTTCAAACAGCATTATCAAATTAAAAAATAGCGAATACAAGAACGTAAAAATAAATGCCGTAAATGTTTTTTCTTTAAATACTTTGTTATTGTAATAACCTGCAAATAGACCTATGATAAAATACGGTATCATAGTCATACCAATAGCAGGGCTAAAGAAAAGATCTTGCAAAAATCCAATAAATAATCCGAGGATGGCACCTTCAAGGCCGCCATCCAGCAATGCAAAAGATATCAACAATATTAGCATAAGGTCAGGTTTTACACCATAAATCCCTATAAATCTAAAAAGGGTACTCTGTACAATAAATGCACCAAGAAACAAAATAAAAATTAATATATTTCTCATCGTCGATTCCCTTCCTATTTAAAATTTATATCAAGGGAATTCGATAAAACCACGTAAACATCTTCTAATCTCATAAAATCAGCACCCGGTTTTATCTTGGCAATTTTCATGAGACTTCCAGTACTTCTGCTAATGCTTATAACTTTACCTATATACAAACCTTTGGGGAATATACCTCCCAGGCCAGATGTAACTATTTCATCGCCGACTTTCATTTTAGAGTCAATAGGTATATACTCCATTGTTAATACATTGCCACCATTTTCTTCACTACCTCGAACTATTCCAGTGTCCCTTGTTCGAACGTCAATGCCGCTGACAGCACTGGTCTGATCTAATATAGAAAGCACCTTTGACCAATTTTCAGAAACTTGTATCACTTTGCCGACCAATCCTTCACTGGTTATAACTGCCATCCCTGGCTTAACGCCATTTTTTTTGCCTACGTCTATGACTATTAAATCAAAAGTATCAAGGGGATTTCTGGCAATAACATTTGCTCCAATGAATTTTATTCCTTCATTTTTTCTCTTAAAATTTAGCATGTCTCGCAGCTGTTTATTTTCAATAGCTAACTCTTTTAATTTTCTATTTTGCTCCTGAAGCTTTAATACCTCATTTTTTAACTTTATATTTTCTCTCTTTAATGAGCCTATCTCAGCTATTGAGGTAAATACGTCATTTACATATTGGCTTACTGCGTACACAGCTTTTTGAGCCGGCTTTATTAAAAAGGAAATATAACCTCCAAATTTATTTACGTATGATGCATTGTAGGATTTTACCGATATAATAATAAGGATTAAAACAATTAAAATAATGGCAAATACTCTAATATATTTTAAAAAGCGGGGCATAATAACACCCCTTTTCATACTCTATTTGGCGCAGACAATACTCTTTTATATAATTCTATTTCTTCAAGGATTTTGCCAGTTCCTAAAGCAACACAATCTAGCGGACTCTCTGCTATTTGTACAGGCATACCTGTTTCTTGTCTCACTAATTTATCCAATCCATCAAGCAAAGCTCCGCCACCTGTAAGCATGATACCCCTGTCCATTATATCTGCAGCCAACTCTGGTGGGGTTTTTTCTAGAGTCATTTTAATTGCATCTACAATGCTGGTGACAGGTTCTTTAAGAGCTTCCAATATTTCTGTGGATGATATTTTCAACGTCTTTGGAAGGCCCGTCACCAGATCTCTTCCTCTTATTTCCATAGTCTCTTCCTTGGCTTTAGGATAAGCAGAACCTATCTGTATTTTAACGTCTTCAGCTGTTCGTTCACCTATCATCAGATTATATTCTTTTTTAATATAATTGATAATAGCCTCGTCCATTTCGTCGCCACCAATTCTCAAATTTTTACTAGTAACAATACCGCCTAAAGATATTACTGCCACATCAGTAGTTCCACCGCCTATATCTACAACCATACTACCTGTTGGTTCTTCAACTGGAAGGCCTGCCCCAATAGCTGCGGCCATCGGCTCTTCTACGAGGTGAACTTCTTTTGCTCCTGCTTGTATAGTTGCCTCCTCCACAGCGCGTTTTTCTACTTCTGTTACTCCAGAGGGTATACCTACAACGACTCTCGGTTTTCTAAAAGTTGTCTTGCCTTGCATGGCTTTTCCAATAAAATATTTAAGCATACTCTGAGTAACATCAAAGTCTGCTATTACACCATCTTTCATAGGCCTTATAGCCACAATACTACCTGGTGTTCTTCCAACCATTTTTTTTGCCTCAGAACCCACAGCTAATACCTGCTTCGTATCGATCTTAATGGCAACGACTGACGGTTCTCTTACCACAATTCCCTTACCTCTTACATATGCCAACGTATTTGCTGTACCCAAATCGATTCCTATATCACGAGAAAAATAACTGTTTGCCAAGTAAATACAACTCCTTCCCTGTATTAGATGATGTTTTTTTGCTTCATACTAACATATGTCCCATCGCCTATAACAATATGGTCTAAAACGTCTATGCCTAAAATTTTCCCACCTTCTATAATCCTTTTTGTCACGTTTATGTCTTCCATACTTGGAGTTGGATCTCCGCTAGGATGATTGTGGACTAATATAATAGAAGCAGAATATTTCCTAATAGCAGCATTAAAAATCTCTCTTGGATGAACTATAGATGAATTTAAATTGCCAATTGATATATTTTCTATACTTATCACCTGATTTTTCACATTTAATAACACAATTTTAAAAACCTCTTTCTTTAAGTATCTCATTTCAACCATCAATAAATCAGCTATATCCTGTGGTTTTGTTATAGTATGGATTTTCCGAGCAGCTTTTTGTACTCTAATACCTAACTCAATAGCTGCTTTTAGTTCAGCTGCTTTAGCAAGTCCAACTCCTTTTATCTTAGACAGCTCCTCTAAAGAAGAATCTAACAAAAATTTTAAACCGTCTTCACCAGCACGGTTTAAAAGTCTCTCTGCTAATTTGATCGCTGATTCATTCTTTGTGCCTGTCCTTATAATTATAGCTAGTAATTCGACATTTGACAATACTTCAGGACCATATTTCAACATTCTTTCCCTAGGCCTTTCATCAGAAGGCATGTCTTTTATTGCAATATTGTATGCGTCCACTTTTCTCCCCCTTAATGTATTGTTAAATTAAATACACATCAAATCTACATCCAATTGTTTAAGCATTTCATTCAATTTATTTAGTGGTAATCCAACAACATTGTAATAACAACCTTCAATTTTTTCTACAATAAGACTTCCTCTGCCTTGTATAGCATAAGCACCGGCTTTATCCATAACCTCTCCGGTTTTAATGTAATTTCTTATCTCTTGATCTTTCATGGATTTTATCCATACCTGGGTCATAGCGTAATCAGAAATAATCTTATAAGAAGGTACCTTTACAATGCAGATGCCGGTATAAACCTGGTGGCTTCTCCCTTGCAATAATTTTAACTTGTTAAAAGCATCAATTTCATTCTCCGGTTTACCCAATATATTACCATCAACATATACAATAGTGTCAGCTCCTATTACAATTGAATCATAGTCTAACTGATAAGCTACATTTAAAGCCTTTTGCCTACTTAGCTCAGTGACAAGTTCTACAGGGTCCTTTGTGTTTAAATTTTCCTCCGTATTGCTGGCAATTGTTTGAAAATCAACCCCTAGGCTTGCCAGCAAATCCCTTCTCCTAGGAGATTGGGATGCCAAAATTATTTTTACCATAACATCACCTTAGATTCTATTATTTACATATAGAGCTATAATTAAACCTACTATTGTTCCAATGTTAGCTTTAATCGAGATCTGGAATAATATTTTAAAGATATTCAAATCGATAGCCGTTGGCGCAGCCATACCGATGTTTTTGTAATAACCAAGAGGTTTATACCACATACTAAAATAATCGGATAAATAACTACCTATAATACTACCTATGACAATTGCAATAATTATCCTCCATATATTTAACTTATTCCCCTTCATATTCGCATCTCCCTATAATACTAAAACAATTATATCATATTATAACAGTTTTTTTAACAATAAATAAAAAGACTTTTATTTTCTTGTAGCTGGTTCTATGTGGACATCTACTTCTTTCACACCTTTTATTTTCTCTTTTATGCGTTCGGTAATAGAGTGCTCTAAACGATGAGCGTCCTCTACATGCATATCTGGATCGATTATTACATGCAGGTCAACATAAATATCATCTTCTCTACCGCGGCTTCTTATCTTATGGCATGACTTAACCTCATTAAAATCCTTGATTATATCTTTTATTTCCTCCTCGTTTAAAACTGTTTTATCGCATAGCACAGCAGAACTGTGTTTAATAACACCTATAGCTGCTTTGATAATAAGCATAGATATAATTGTGGATATCAATGGATCAATATAAACAGGAAGACCTAATCTTACTCCAAGAAGCGTTAAAATGACTGATATTGAAACATATATATCACTGCTGGTGTGGAGAGAATCAGATACTAAGATATCACTATTTAATTTTTTCCCTGCACTATATTCATATTTAAACACAAATATATTTATTGCAAGTGTCACTAACATTATCACAAAACTATCTATATCAATCTGAGGCCTTACAGGATGAACAAATCTCGTCAGGGCATTTTTTAGTATTTCATAGCTTACTAAAAAAAGCATGACAGAGATAAAAATAGAAGCGTAAGTCTCAAATTTTTTATGACCATATGGATGATCGGTATCTTCAGGTTTAGAAGCTATATAAATTCCTATAAGACCAATGATGTTTCCGCTGCTATCCGATAAAGAATGATATCCGTCAGCGACCATGCTACTACTTTTTATATAAAGACCATAAAAAAGTTTGGCTAAAGCCACTAAAATGTTTAAAAAAAGTATAGAAACAAGTACATTTCTTATTTTCTTAAAGTTATCCACATTCAAAACCCCTTTTCAATTAAAAAAATATTTTACGATATATTATACGCTACAAATTCGCATTTTGCAATATTAATTAAAAATCGTAAATATTTCTCAATTGATAATAAAATTTAATAATACTAGCATTTCCTAAAGTCCCAAATAAAAATAATCCCTTATTAACACAAGGGATTATTTAATAGGGCCAATTCGATTTAAAGGTAATATTCTAAATACCACTTTGCCTATAATAGCTTCCCTGCTGACATATTTATGGACCCAGTACCTGCTATCAGATGAATCATTTCTGTTATCACCCATTACAAAAAAATGGTCTTTAGGTACTTTGTATGGACCAAAATTTCCTACCATCGGCTCCCTTATATAGGGTTCATATTTCAGTTCGCCATTTATATAAAGCTTGCCATCCTTTATGTCTATAACATCGCCACCCACACCTATTACCCTTTTCACATAATTTACAGAGGGGTTATCAGGGTATTTAAATACTACAATATCGCCCCTCTTAATGGGCTCGAATCTGTATATAAACTTGTTTACAATAAATTTATCATTTAACTGAATAGTATCCAGCATAGAACCTGTAGGTACATCTACCAGTTCAAAGATATACGTCCGTATAAACGCCGCAATCAAAAAAGCCAAGAAAATAGTCCATACCCAGCTTAGCACTTCTTTTATTGTATTAGCTTCATTTTTTTTCTCGATCATTTTCATATCCCTTCTTTATTAAGATGTATTACTCTCTGCTCCCACATCAAATATATTTTGCAGCAGAATCATATGTATAATTATAATACAAAAATATCAAAAACAAAAGGGTAGAATTATTCTACCCTTTTTAACTATTTCAATATCTCGTCAACCTCTTCCTTATCCACATCCATTATATACCTTATACCAGATACCTGTGCCGCCTCTGGTGTAAGAGCAGCTATATCATCCCTGGTGATATATTTTAATGCAAACTTTCTAGCTCCGGCCATTAACTGTTGTAAGCCTGCAACAACCCTATCGATATACGTATACAATGCTATTGCGCCAGGAGGCATCTTTGAAACCTCATCTCTACCATACTGCTCAATTAACTTGATAGAACCCGCAAATAATTCTTCAACACTACCAGCATTTGTATTCAGCTTGCCTTGCTTAAATAACTCCGCATTGGTTCTTCCAACCATGGCTGCTGTCATTGGAGAACGCCCAAATCCCACTAATTTTACATAAGGTGCACCTAATGCTAGAGCTTTAAATACATGATCTTCTAACGTAAATCCACCAGCAATAGCTACAGTAGGTATATAAGCCCCTTTGGCAGCAAGCCTTGATAAATAATTGTAGAGGAGAGATTCAATGTACACAGTAGGGATACCCCATTCGTTCATCATTCTCCACGGACTCATGCCCGTGCCGCCTCCAGCACCATCTACTGTCAAAAGATCTATTTTGTTATCAGATGCATATTTAACAGCTCTTGCTAAATCAGCGGGCCTATACGCGCCTGTCTTAAGGAAAATATATTTAGCACCGGCCTTCCTCAATTGTTCAACTCTATTATGGAAATCCTCTTCATCAACCATACCAAGCCTTGAATGCCTTTCAAATTCTTTAAAAATTCCTTTTTTGAAGGCTTCTTGTACCTCTGGATTTTCAGGATCTGGCAAGACTATGTAACCTCTCTTTTTTAACTGCAATGCTCTTTCAAGTGTATTTAATTTAACCTCTCCGCCAATATCTTTAGCTCCTTGACCCCATTTAATCTCAACAGCTTCTACTCCCAATTTTTCAATAGCGTATTCTTGAACTCCCAACCTGGTATCTTCAACATTAGCCTGTACGGCAATAGTACCATAACCGTTATAATAGCGCCTGAAATCATCAATGCGTTTCCTCATATCAGGCGAATCTATAACCCTGCCGTTTTCTATAACGCTATTTGGATCCATTGCGCATACGTTTTCACCAACAGTAACAACAGTACCCACCAGAGCAGCTCCACCTGCAAAACCTTCCCAATTATCCTTTGCTACAAAAGTAGAACCCTGACCCGGAAAAATAATCGGAACCTTCAACTTAATTTTGTCATTTCCTGCTCCTATTTCAGCCTCTACATTAACTGCTGGAAATATTGCCTTGTCAGAATCTGCCTCTATACCATGAGCGCCCACAGCCGTACCCATGATATTGAAATGAGAATAATCTATTGGGTAGTCCTTCTCAGCTCCTGAAGTCATGCTTCCAAATGGCTGTGGATAAAGAACCTCTCTACCCTTCAGTGATGATTGTCCGATTTCACATGTGCCAGTACATCCCAGCAAACACACAGAACACATACCACTGAAAGGTGAATAGCTGTCTGGTGTACGCAGCCGTGTCCTCGTTGCCAGGCTACGATTAGGTTTACTGAACGACATTGTTCATTCCCCCTTGCATAAAAATAAAAATGGTAATGTATATTTATAATGTATACATTACCATTTTATATAAAAAACAGGCTTTAATCAAGCTATGATATTTTTTTAACGACACTTCTAATTTCTTTATCACTATAGCCAACAGACTTAAGGGGCTGTATCACCTCTTGTTCAATATCAGGTACGTATGATTTTAACATATTTATACCTGATCCATTTATACTATATTTTCCAAGAGAGGCCGGAATAAATACAGAATCACCTGCTTTGAAATCAACTTCTTTACCATCAAAGGATATACTTCCATTACCTGATATGATGGTGTAGATCGAAAATTTACCTCCATCAGCTATATCCTCGTACTTACCATTTACTGGTATAAGTTCAACCGCAAAGTGTTTATTTGCTACCAAGTATGTTTTGTTGCTTACTTTCAATCCTCTAGATTTTTCTGCTTTATATTTACCATCAAAGTCTATAACATCCAGCGCTTTTTGTACATGGAGCTCTCTAGGTTTCCCATCAAGGCCAACTCTATTCCAGTCATAAACCCTGTATACGGTATCAGAATTTTGCTGTATTTCAGCAACCACCACACCAGCACCCAGCGCATGAATCATTCCTGATGGCACATCAAAAACATCACCTGGCATCACTTCAACTTCATTTAAACATCTCTCAACTGAACCTTCCCTCAATGCCTTCTTAAATTCATCCTTTGTCACTCCGTCTTTTAAACCGTATATGATCTTTGCACCGGGTTTTGCCGAAATCACATACCACATTTCACATTTACCCAGCTCGCCATTTTCATTTTTCATCGCGTATTCATCATCAGGATGGACCTGCACTGATAATATATCATTAGCATCCAGCAGCTTTATCAAAAGCGGAAATTTCTCTATATCCTGCTGACTTAACTTATTGCCGAGTATTTTTCTGCCATAGGTATTTATAATCTCTTGAAAGTTTTTACCCTTTAGTTCTCCATTAGATACGATACTGGTACCATGGGGATGACAGGCTACTTCCCAGCTCTCTCCGACTTTATCGCTTCGAAAATCTCTACCAAAAAGCCTTTTTAAATCATTCCCTCCCCAGATCCTTTCCATATAAATAGGGAAAAATTTTAATGGGTACAACAACGATATTCCTCCTCATCCGTTCATTCGATTAAATAATTTTTCTCTCTCGTTCTCGTAACCCGGCTTACCCAATAGTGCGAACATGTTCCTTTTATACGCTTCAACTCCTGGCTGATCAAAAGGATTTACACCCATGAGATACCCACTTATCGCGCAGGCCTTTTCAAAGAAATAAACCATCTGGCCAAAGTAATAAGGCGAAATCTCCGGGACATTAAGTACAATGTTGGGCACACCACCGTCGTTGTGGGCTATAAGAGTTCCCATAAAAGCACTTTTGTTTACATAATCTATAGTTTTACCTGCCAGGAAATTAAGACCATCCACATTATCAGGATCTTCTTTTATAGTTATATCCCTTAGTGGCTTTTCTACATTTATAACTGTCTCGAATATCTGTCGCATACCCTCCTGAATATATTGGCCCATGGAATGAAGATCTGTAGTAAAATCCACAGAGGCAGGGTAAATGGACTTGTGATCTTTACCTTCGCTTTCGCCAAATAACTGTTTCCACCATTCTGAAAAATAGTGAAGCCTCGGCTCATAATTAACCATTATCTCTATGGTTTTTCCTTTTCGATAAAGAATATTCCTTATGGCAGCATAAATGTAACTATCATTAGAAAGTAAATCGTCATTAGAATAACTTAATAAAGCGTCGTAAGCTCCTTCCATCATTTGAGTGATGTTTATACCTGCTACAGCTATGGGTAAAAGACCCACAGGGGTTAAGACCGAATACCTACCTCCTACATCATCTGGGATAACAAATGTCTCATAGCCTTCTTCGTCGGCAAGTTTCTTTAAAAGCCCCTTTTCTTTATCTGTTGTTACATAAATACGCTCTTTTGCTCCTTTTTTGCCGTACTTTTTCTCTAATAAATCGCGAAATACCCTGAACGCTATAGCAGGCTCTGTGGTGGTACCTGATTTAGATATGACATTTATGGAGAAACTTTTATCCTCTATGACATCGATTAAATCTGCAATATATGTAGAGCTGATACTATTACCCGCAAAATATATCAAAGGTGTTTTGCGCTTATCAGCTGGCAATTGATTATAGAAAGAGTGAGATAGCATTTCAATGGCAGCTCTTGCTCCAAGATATGAACCACCGATGCCGATAACAATAAATACCTCAGAATCGGATTGAATTTTCTCCGCAGCTTTCTTAATCCTTTCAAATTCTGCCCTATCGTATTTTTCCGGAAGATCTAGCCATCCTAGAAAATCCGACCCGGCTCCCGATTTATTGTGAACCATTTGATGGGCAGTTTTAACCATTTCAGACATATACTCTATTTCTTTTGTGCTCACATAAGGTTTTGATTTACTATAATCCAACTTCAAACCACTCATAGCTTTTTCCTCCGTTTAAAATTTTTTTCTTTACTATTATAGCATATTTTGTCGAAAAGAAATATTTACTGTTTCTTTTTGAGGTCAATATTTTTTTCGCATAATGCCATAAGTCAATCCTATTAACATTATTATACCAGCTCCACCGGTTATAGGGTATAGATAGTGTATCAACTTAGAAAAACCAAATTTGCTAGCAATAAGTGCTATGGCTCCCGTAAGTATTGTAACAATTTTATATTTATATGTACCTGTTTCGGTTAACCGCGCTACAAAACCATATAGGTTGCCTACAGCTGTTGTATATATTTCTGCAATGAGTATAAAGCTGTATAAAAATTTTAGTAAATAAGAAAATTTTCCTGCAATATATATCATTGGTATTTGAAAATAAGAGGCAGCCGGCATGTTCAGGAGTATAGCTAAGAAAATGATAGAAGCACCTATACCAAGCCCTATCCCTCCAAGCAATGCCCCATATTTCAATCTACTTTTGGTATGAACCTGGCCTCCCAACGGTGCCAGTACAGGAACGGACATAACCAAGTTATAAGATGCATATATAACACCTGATAATATAAAATTACGTACAGCGGCTTTTACGGGCATATATATCTCTGATATTGCTGCTATTTCAGGTGCGTGAAAAATCGCTAAGATACCGACTGTAAATACACCTACTAACAATAATGGTACAACATATGATATTGCTGAAATAACCCCAGCAATCCCTGTGAGAACTGTAGCAATTGATAAAATCACCATAACAACAGAACCAACATTAGTAGATAATCCAAATTGTTCTTTAAATATAGCACCTGATCCTGCTAGCATGGCTGTTAGTGCTCCGAATAAAAAAAACATGACAATATAATCAACAATTTTACCTAACATTAGTCCACTTGTTTCCATAATTACTTTATGATATGAGGAAGCATTTAAATTATGCCCAAGGATTAGTATGATATAGCCGTAAACTACAAACATGATTGTTGCTATAATTAAACCTATAAATCCCTTCATGCCGTGATAGCCAAAAAATTGTAGCACCTCTTGTCCGGACGCAAATCCTGCACCTACCACCGTTCCGATGTAAGTTGCAGATATAGTAAATACTGAAAGTTCTCTTTTACTCAATATATCCCGCCTTTCTCAATACAAGTATATTTTAGACGGGATAAAAAATATTATACTTTTTTAAAGCAACTGATTGAAGATAGGTCAGATATAAGCTCGTCTATTATGAGCTCTTGATATCCGGCTTTCTTAACCCTGCTCATTTCTTCTACTATCTCGCGCAGTGAAAATGCTTCAATGCTTTTTAGTATATTTAGCCTTCTATCGCTTAAGATTTCATTAGATTGAGCTTTTTTGTAGTCATCTACTGTATACCTCCAAAAGTGAAAGCACTCTTTATACCTCTTATAAAGCCTGTCAGCTATAGATAGTCCCTCTGGGTCAAAATCCCCGGAATAGTATATTTCAGTGCCTTCCCTATATAGCAAATCTAGAAGTACTAAAGAAGATAATTTTGGTTGCCCATAAGTACAAACAAGGGGAAGAAACGCCGAAGTATCTAAAAGAGTAGTAAATACACCAGGGTTTTCAACGACGTAGACTTTTCCTAACGGACTTTTTACGCTATCAATTTTACTCAAATGTAAAAGAGGTACCTGTAATACCTCGTTGCTGTAATAAGCTGCCTCGAAAACTTCATCTGTTTTACTTCCCCTGTAAGCTATAAGACCTGACAGCGTTACATAATTGGATATCTCGTCGAGCAATATACCTGCACGATAATACAATTCTGCGACCTCTTCAGAACTTCTAACATCATCCAACCCCATTATCGTACATAAGGCCCATTTTAACAAATTGCCGCAATCGGTATTAAGATCAAAACCGTGGGGATTAAGAGTTATACGGGAAGCAAAAACAGGCAACCTCACTTTTTCACCTTTGTAAAC
Source organism: Caldanaerobius fijiensis DSM 17918 (assembly GCF_900129075.1). NCBI lineage: Bacteria > Bacillati > Bacillota > Clostridia > Thermoanaerobacterales > Thermoanaerobacteraceae > Caldanaerobius > Caldanaerobius fijiensis. The sequence continues at coordinate 14,577 of NZ_FQVH01000010.1, read as the reverse complement.
AGGCAGATTATCAATAGCATCGCATACTAAAAGAATATCTTTTTTCAGAGCATTCTTGTCTCTGTCATATCTTTGATTTATGGCTTTCATGCCTACTGCTTTCTCCTGCTTTATGGAATCTAACCACTGGGCGCATCTACGTCCAGTACCTGCTAGCTGCAGTTGTTCAAAAAAATCCTGTTTTTCCTTATTGTACGCATCTATATCCTCTTTTTTGGTGGTTAGTTTCTCTCCAAAATACTCCTCTAAAATTTCTATAAGGGAGTAGTTTTCAAATCGAGTTTGTTTTAAGGATTTCTCAAAAGCACTGACATCAATGTTTGCCGATTTATTTTTACTGTAATCCCTTTTAAAATGATTTGAAAGAATTTCTTTTTCCTCATCGGTGAGGTCTGTGAGTTTTATGACACCTCCTATCCTGCCAAGGCTTCTGTATTTTTCTCTTATTCCTTCAAAAATTCTTCTGTACCCCTGACGGGATTTGAAAAATGCTATATCTTCTCTATTCATTCAAAACACCGGCATGCCCTAATACCTTTTTTCCTTCTACATTCGTAACCAGACGCTTTACACTGCCATCCCATATATACCTGATAACAGTAACATAATCGGCATTTTTAGGTCTTATCAGCTCACATATGGATAACTCGGGGACGGTATCATAATCACCCCACAGTACCTGAGAGTTTATTATAAAGTTGAATCCAAGGTCTTCCATGAGTTTAAACATATCTCTTATGTTGTTATCATCAACTCCTGCAAAAGCCTCATCCAGAGACACAATCCTTGGTGCTTCTTTGGAAGCGGATTCATACCTGGAATACACTGCAGAAAACAGTGGGATGTACATAGCCATAGCTTTCTCACCACCGCTTAACCTATCAAAGGCATTATTTGTAAGTACCTTGCGATTTTCTCCTTCTTTTTTATAATAAAGCACAAATTCAAACCAGTCCCTATAGTCTAACACCTCTTTTATCACCTTATGAAAGGTTTCTGCACCACCCTCTTGTATTTTTCTGGCCGTATTCACTTTAGACCTAAAGTGATTCACTACCTTATTGAATACCTCAGGCTTGAGCATGTCCACATCAGACTTCAATATATCTACCAATTCTTTTGTATCCATCTCCTGTTCGTTATCTGCTGCCACAGGCTTCCACTCCAATGAAAATTTAAGGCCACTGGAAGTATCCCGTTCAGACATAAGCCTATTCATCTTTTTAACCCATTCTTCAGCCTTAAAAATCTTGCCTCTGATCTTTCTACCCACGTTATGCATGATAATTTCTTCAAATAAGTGTCTATCAGTTTCTCTCAAGAGGTTCTCATTGATGTTAATATCGTCTTGTATGCTCTGGTATAAAACGTAGAGAGATACCATTTTTCCGCTCAAATTGGCTACTATCTGATATCTTCTAAGCTTATACTTTATTTCATCATATATTGCATCATTCCTTTGTTCATCATCTTCTGGCATATCATCAAAAATATATCCCATAGCTAAGCCATAATCTGCTAACTCACTAAGGCTTTCATAAAAAGCATTTTGTAATCTCGATGTCATTTTTTCTTTGTCACTACCTGATCTATCAAAAATAGGCTTATAATTAGACACAACTTTTCTGCAAAATTTCAGGATGTTTTCTATATCTCTATCCTCATAAGGAATTCTCCTGACATCAGCATCTGAATATTCTTTAGGTATAATTTCTTTAATTTCCAGTTTATTTGGATCTATAAATCCCAAATTCAATTCCTTTTTAAAGCCTTTTTCCATTATATTGTATATCTTTTGTTTTACGATAATATCATCGTATAGATGCTGAAGTTCTTTCTGACTGTATGCCAACCTCTCTTCTAATTTAGCCTTTTCCATTGAAAGATTTTTTATTTCCTCAGGTATTTTTGCTAATCTTTTAAGACAAAAATCCAGTTCCTGCTGAATTTCTTTTAATCCCAGTCTTTCTATGCTCTCTTCTAAAGCCTCAATTTTCTTTTGGGAGTTCTGAATTTTGTCAGACAACATGCCGATTTCGTAATTTAGAGAGTCGATGTCGTATTCCAGATCTTCTTTTTGTTGATCCAGTATTTCTCGATTTGTAACACAGGACACATACCTATTGTAATTTATCTCTAATTCTTTTAATTTTATTTCGTATTCTTCCATCTCATTATAAGCTGTCTGAAAACTTTCCACATCAGCATGCAATTTTATACTCTTAGTAGCTTCTCTTGACGCAGCTTTTTTTTGCTGCAGAATTTCAAAGCATTTTTTCACATCTAATGATTGCTGATTTAACTTCTGCTCTGCAAATTTCAATTCGGCTATAGCAGTTTTAAGATAGTCATAAGCCACATCCAGGTCATCTTTAGATGGAAAGCGAGAAAACTCCTCATCTAAAAGCTCCAGTCTCGATTTCAAAATATTTATAGATTCATCATATGATACAATCTCTTCGTTTACAAGCTGTATTTTTTGTTTTAGGTTTTTTATCATCTCTTCTCTATAGCGCTTCCTTGATTCATAACCTATATATCTCGACTTAACATTACCCCTAGATTTACCCCTGATAACTCCTATGCCATAGGTACCATCTTGATCGATATAAGTAGAATTTTCCGATGGATATATCAGTATATTGCTTAGAGCATCAGATACATCCTCTACTGAAATCCCTTGGCCGGGGTCTACAACATCAAAGTATTGAAATACATTGAGCTGCATGTTAAAAGTTCCTGGAATAATATACCTGTCTGCCATATCTTGATCCATTTCCAAAGCTTTATCTATATATTGAGCAGGCACTACGAGGGCATCTAAAAGGCCCATATCTTCCATAGCCGATTCAATATTACCCCTGGTTTCCTCATCGATATCCTCTTTAAACTCGATACACCTGTATAATGGCACAAATGGGATTTTTGCTTCCTCTAACCTTTTTCTGTTATTCTCAATATAAGGATCCCTCTCAGGTTCGGGATCTTTTTTATTATTCCACTCATCTAATTCTTGCTTTAATGCATTTAATTCTTCTTGTTTTAAATTGCGCGAATTTTCCAGCACCAACACTTCTCGTTGCAGATCGCTCCTATATTCATCATAAGGCTTTCGAACACATGCTATGATGTCGTTAAATCCTGTCCTTTCCCCGTATACCAGAACCTGGCGTCCTATGTGTTCCAGCTGTTCATGAGAAAGTTTAAGCTCTGTATTATTCTCTGACCATTTATATACTTTTTCTACGTATTTAGTTTTTTCTTCGTCAAAAAGCCTCTCATACTTGTCTAAATCTTTTTCTCTATCTTCTTTTTGTCGTCTTAGACGCTCCTCCTCCCTCAGAGCTTCGTCGTATCTCTTATTGGCGTCTAGTTCTTCTTTTAAAGCCTCCAGAGCCCTCTTTATTTTCTCCTTATGCTTTTTAGATTGGGATCTCCAGAAACCGAAGTCGTATTCCTTTCCATAATTTTTTTTGAGTTCATCCTGAGAAAATTGGTGCTCTATAAAATCTATATCCATTGAGATGTAGGACATCTCTTCTAAAATATCGTTGATTTCTTTTTCTATTGTATACATGTCATACCTGGTCTTTTCTATCTTTTTTCTTATATCCATATACTTTTCCTGTTTTTGTCTAAGGCTTTCTTCTTTCGAAGACTTTTCTTTTTGGTATTGACTATATCTATTCTGTTCTTCTACCAATTCCTTCTGGGTCTTAAACACATCATTATTTCTCAACTGCTCTTCCTTACTTTGAAGAGCTTCTCTTTCTCCTTCCAAAGATGATATCTCTGTTCCTATATGATCTATTCGTACCTTATATTCATCCATATCCTTTGCTAACTTATCATAATTCTTCTGGATGGATGACAGCTCGCTATAAGATTCCAGTAATCCTTTTGCCTTATCGTAGAGTATAAACTTATTGTAATTGTCATATTCATTCTTTAATTTTTTAATCGCTGCCATATCTTTTCGAAGTTCTTCAAGGCGCATCTGTATCTGATCCATATTCTCAATGGTTTCGGATAAAGGCCTGAGGTCATCGTCAGATAAAGAGGGCAGTGATGCTTTTAATATTTCATATATCACAGTGGGTTTAAAATCTTTAGAAAGTTTTGGACTTCTTATCTGTATCAAAAGCTTTATAAGTTCGTCATAATCATCTAAGCTTTCAAAGCCAAAGATATACTTATTAACTATCTCCATATATTCCTTTTGGCTTTCCACCACTTTGCCGCCATCGCCTATAACGCTTTTTAGTTCCTTTTTAGTCAATGGAACCTTTACCCTGTTTCCTCCTTCTCCGATTTCTAACTTGTACAAAAAAAGATCTTTGCTAACCCTTCTACCGTCGAGAACTATAAAACCCCAAAAATCCATGTTCTGGTGCCTATGAGCCTTAAGCCCAATTCCTATTGTTATATAATTATCTGTAGATTCCTTTTTAAACTCCATGTACAGATAGCCTGTCCTCTCATCAATCCCGTTTACTTCTTCTTCACCCAGCAGGTAATCTTCTAATCTCCTAGCTCTGGAACCAAATGGATCAAGCCTTTCAGGGCTTTTATTGCCGTCCAGAACGAGAGGAATAAAGCTCTGCATGGTGACAGATTTTCCCGAACCATTGGCACCTCGCAGCAGCAGCCGTCCTCCTGCGAACTCAAAAACTTCATCGTCGTAGTACCAGAAATTAATAAGGCCTATTCTATTTATAACCCATCTATCACTCATCATAATCTTCTCCTTTATCAAAATCCTCGGGATACTCACCTATAAGTTTAGCTGCTATAGGTAAAATAGTAAAAGAATGCAGTTTTTCGTCCCACATAATCATCTTCCACAATTGCATTTCTTCTATTATTTCATTTGAAAGTTGATTAATGCTTTTTTCCCTATAAGATTTATACCACCCTTGGCTGAATTTTTCTTTTACAGCTTCGATGATGCCATAAAATTCGGTTTCTGTCAAAGTTATACTGTCATCGCTATTTACATTGAGCTGTCCTGCCTCGACTTTTTCTCTTATGATAGAACATATCTGCAATACAATGTCGGAAATATTGCTATTTTTATCGGGTAAATAAGCCTTCATGTATTTATTGTCATTAAATATGAGAAATGCAGAAGTCTTGTGAATGTGAAGGCGAGCATCCAGGTTTTCTTCAACGTCTTTTTCTATTGTATTTCTGTAGTTTTTGATATAATTAAAGACATCGTCATCAGGACCGTTGCTGTATACCGCCGGTGATAGGATGAGCTTACGATAAGCCTTATGCCTTCTTGCATTTTCTCTTTCTTCATCCAAAAGTTCTTGAATAGATATGTCTTCATTTATATCCTTGTTCAAGGACCGCATAAAATACCTGGACAATCCGGTGTTTTCGTACAAAACCTCTGTTTCCCTATTATCAGAAAACCTCTCATGGCTGCCATCATCTACTACGATCATGCCCATCTCTACAGCAAAGTTTAAAACCCTTACCAGAGATTTTCTCTGCTGAAACAATGTCCAATCAACTTTTTCCGGTCCCTGATATTGGGTTTCTATATACTCAGTGACATTAGATAGAACAAACTGATCCTCTGGTCCCTTGTCTTCTAAAAAAGCTAACAAAAGGCAGAAAAAAGCATAATCCATAGGTGACTGAAAAGTCTGTATACCCATCCATTCTTCAGGTTCAGCTGGTATTTTTTCTAGTTTAATCAGATATGGGTTGACAATAAGCCTGTAGCCCAACTTTTCTTCAACAAAGGCCCTAATGGCTGGCTCATTGTCCCTTATCCTGTTAAAGGTATCCTTATCATCCCTGGTAATCCAGAAGTTTTCCAGTAAGATTTTCACCTCTTCCAATATTATCACCCTTATTTTCAAATTCTATCACCATAGCAGGCATATCCAAGTTTCCATCAGTGCACTTCAAGATGATTCTTTCGCCGTTTTCGGGTATAATAACCCTATATGTTCTTCCATCTTCAGTTTTACCCTTATATTGACTATTTCCCATAGCTCTACTTACCCACTTAAGCAACGTGGTCCTGACAAAAGGTGGTACTATAGGTAAATCTTTAAAGCATATCCTATCATCTTTTATATAACTCAAAATGACTTCTTTTTCATATTGTTTACCTTGTAAATATTCCAGCTGTGTCTGTATTTTACTTTTGCTCCTATCGACAATACCGCTAGTTCTTAACGACCTGTTATAATTCCTGGTCTTGGGCTTTATTGTAATTACAAAAGGAGATTCTCGCCACACGCTAGAGGTTATACTGTCTGTCTTTCGTTCCATATCGCCCCAAAGGTGCCTTGTATTAAAAACGCCAAAAACAGCCGCAGATAAGAGGTGTGCTTTCTTTATATCTTCTGTATTTGCAAATATCCTCGATAGCTTTAAATAATCATTTTTGCGACTAACCATGCGCATTCGGTTTTCTGCGATCCTGGAAGCATACATAGTTATTCTCCTGATTATTTCGCTGGAAATATTCAAAAGCCTATACGCCTCACTCTCCTCACCACCTCGGCCTGTAAACCACAGAGATATATTATTCCATCTATCTATAATATTTTGCTTAATATCTTCTTCCCTGAGCTCATGTTCTAACCTTGGTATGCTCATTTGATACTGAATTACCTTATTCAATACCACATTTACCATATCTTTATCTACATTTTTCAAAAATCCTTCGATAGCCAGCGAAAATCTCTGAAGATCTTTTATAAAATCCCTTAAATATTCAATAAGCTTGTCTTTGTATAAAATAAAAGCTTCAGTCCTCATAAGCTCATCGGCGCCGGAACTTTGCAAACTCGCTATATAATCGGTAGCATTATGGTATATATTTTCAAAATCACTGTTGAGGTCTTCCCACCATCTGTTTACAGCTTGCAGATCTTTTTCCTCTGACATTTCCTTTACCTTTAAAATATTTTTATATATCCGTTCAAAAAGCGAAGGTTCTAGAGAACCACCGTACCCTCTAATGCTTTCAAGTCTTATAGTCATTCTTTCAATCTCAATAGAATAAGGACTCAACTGATATCGGAATTTTTTGTTTTTAAATTCTTCAAGAGTAGAGGCCTTACTTGTATCCTGAGTTGCAATGAGGTTTTTCCAATCAGTAAGCATTTTTAAATCCTGTTCGCACCGTTCCAAAGTATAATCATTAAAAATATCGAATTGTATAACATACTCGTAGACATCCTCTTTATACATCCAATACTTAAATTTCTGATATTGATCATAGAAATACCTCATAATAAGACGATACCTGGAGGCATTTTCTGCCGTAAGGTATCTGGTTTCATTAAGCGGTTTTAAGACGCTTATATCTAATTTATCGGGCATGATAAATACTCCCCACTTCATTTTATTGCTTTACTTTTTTTATTATAACACACATATAAACCGCCAACAACTTATTCACAATGAAAGATGAGATTTTTGCAGTAAGATCAAACTTAGTATATAATTTTGAATATAAAATAAAGTAAGGAGGATTTGCATGGAAAAAGTTGTCGAGCTATTTCTAAGATATGTAAAATATGATACCCAATCCAACGAAAACGCTACTACGTACCCAAGCACTAAAGGCCAGTTGGTATTTGCTCATGATCTGGCAAAAGAACTTATAAAAATTGGTCTAAAAGATGTAGAGGTAGACGAGAATGGATATGTAATGGCCACATTGCCTTCAAATACAAGCAAAAAGGTACCCACGGTGGGTTTTATAGCCCATATGGATACAAGTCCTGACATGTCTGGTAAAAACGTAAATCCTAAAATCATAGAAAACTATGACGGTAATGACATAATCTTAAATAGTGAAAAGAATATTATATTATCACCTTCTGATTTTCCTGAGTTAAAAAGTTACATAGGGCATACCATTATAGCCACCGACGGTACCACATTGTTGGGTGCTGACGATAAGGCGGGAATCGCAGAGATCATCACAGCCTGCGAGTATTTGATAAACCACCCTGAGATCGAACATGGAACCATTCGAATATGCTTTACACCCGATGAAGAAATAGGCCGTGGTGTCGATAAATTTGACGTAAAAAAATTTAATGCTGATGTGGCCTATACTGTAGATGGCGGTGCAGCAGGTGGCATTGAATATGAAAACTTTAACGCAGCAGCTGCAGTTGTCACCGTGAATGGCTTAAACGTTCATCCGGGGTCTGCTAAAGGTAAAATGAGAAATTCTATAACTATAGCAATGGAATACGCCGGAAAACTGCCAAAAGATGAAGTACCCGAAAAAACAGAAGGCTACCAGGGATATTATCATTTAAACAACATAGAAGGCAGTGTTGAAAAAACTGTCTTACATTACATTCTAAGGGATTTCGACGAAAATTGTCTTGAGGACAGAAAATCAACTATGCTGGAGATAGCTGAACAATTAAATGCTTTATATGGACAAAATACCATTCTGGTAGAGATAAAAGATCAATATTATAATATGAAAAAAATCATAGAAAAAAACATGCGTATAGTGGATATCGCATGCGAGGCCATAAGAAGTATTGGACTAACGCCTAAGATAACTCCAATAAGGGGTGGTACAGATGGAGCCAGACTTTCTTATATGGGGTTGCCTACACCCAATATATTTACAGGAGGTCATAATAGTCACGGAAAGTATGAGTATGTCACCGTATACGAGATGAAAAAAGCAGTAGAGACTATCATAAAGATAGCTGAATTATGGGCAAAAATATAAAGGGGGTGACCCCCTTTTTTTGCTTCATCTTTCATGAAAGATTAAATAAGCATATTCCTGCAGAAAATTTTCAAAGTCTTACTAAACGCATTTCCTTATATAAGGTTTATTGATCTCCCATAGCTCCTCCAGTATCTTTTCAGCTGCTTGAGTGCTGTTTATGACAGGATCAATAAGTAAAGCCTGCATAGCTAATTCCTTTGATCCATTTATCGCGGCATCTACAGCTAATTGTTGTACACATACCTGGGTTGTTAGTAGCTTAGCAATACCTGGTGGTAAATCTCCTACTGCTATAGGATGTATCCCAAATTTATCTACCATTATAGGTACTTCTATAGCCGCATCTGCAGGAAGATTGGTTATAACTCCATTATTATATACAATTCCTGATTCTATAAGCTGTTTTTTGTTGTTAAGGATACCGGTTATTACATGGACAGCTCTTTCTCCCGAAGGTACAAACCAATCGCGTAGTGGTTTTGTGCCATTTATCCTTTCTTCTATTTCCTTTTTCATAAGTATTCTATTTTTTTCGTCCTCATCGAAAGGATATCCTTCTTCGCCCGCTTCCCACCCATATGGAAGATATTCGCCTATGTGATCGTCACTACAGGATGGATATTTTCCAAAAACTCTGAATAATTTTCTGGATAGAGGCATAAACGAAGGATCATAAGTTTTTTCTTTTTCTCTTAAGAGAGGGTATAAATCCTCACCAGTTTTTTTATCCCTGATTTCAAGAAGCCACTGAAAGTGATTTAATCCTGCTGCAAATACATCAATATCGTCAGGATTCAAACCCATAATCCGAGCTACATCATTGCGTCCCATGAATACGCCGTGGCACAATCCTACGCCCCTTATTTTGGTATAGCGTCCCAATGCTAAAATTATGCGGCTCTCAGGATTTGAAAAATTTAAGAAGTAGGCATCTGGGCACAATTTTTCCATATCCCTCAAAATATCCATTATTACAGGAATAGTTCGCATCGTAAAGAATAATCCCCCTGGCCCGCCGTTTTCCCCTAATGTATGGCGAATACCATATTTTTTAGGTATCTCAAAATCCTGCTTCCATAAAGCACATCTTTCAATGGCTAGTGAGTTAACCACAAACTGAGCACCTGGTAATACTTCTTTTCTTTCCGTTGTAGCTTCTATTTTCATTCCCAACCCCGATTCCTCGTTCATCTTTAAAGCTAATTTATACATTCTTTCCAGATTTTCTTCGTCTATATCTACCAAGCTCAACGTACTTTCAGCCAATTCGTAAGATGTAAATATATCTTTAAACATACTTAATCCAAACGACATACTTCCAGCACCTATAAACACTATTTTTGTCTTATTCATAAAAGCATTCACTCCCTTGATAATTTAATAGTTATGCTGGTAACAGTCGTTACCAGCATGTTGGTATAATTACAGATTACTATACATTCCTTTACTTACCAACCGGTGGCCTCCAATTGCCTGTTGCTATATCATATATACCACTATCAAAACCAAAGTTGATATTTGCAACAGCCTCTGCATCCTTAGGATCAGTTGGGACTGGCATATTCCTATTATACTTATCTATTCTGTCTGCCATTGGTAATGTATTCTTGTCTATATACTTCATATTTACAGTGGTGAATGCTGTGTTTAAAAAGTAGTCTACCGCAAACGCATTCTCATTGGTTATCCATGCCAGCTTGCTGGCCGTATCTTTCATCTGTTCCTCGTTCATATACAACATCGAATCTATTGTCTTACGTATATCTATAAGTTGGCCATCAGGTCCTGGCAGTATCATATTAATCTTTCCATAATCTTTACTTTGTTGATTTGTGATTCTAGGGAAATTGCCAAATGATGATGGCCCCCCTTCGTAGAAATTGTGAAATGCCCAATAAGGTATCATAAATCCCCATGTTACATCCATCCAATCTGAAGACATGTCGTACATGCACTTAGGCCATCCAGCGTTCTGCCAATATATAGTACCATCTATTGTCAGTAATTTTGTCGGTAATCCAAATTTCTTCAGCTGATCTGACGCTATTTGATCTGCTAGAATAAGCTGAGACCATCCTGATGGTGCTGCTATAGTAAACTCATATTGTTTGCCGTTTTTATCTCTCCATATGCCATCACTACCTTTCTTCCATCCTGATTTTTCCAAAAGCTGTGCAGCTTTTTCAGGATCAAAGTTGTATTTTGTTAATTTATCTTTTATATCGGGATTAATCCAATTATCCATATTTTGAGGCATGCCTAATGCTGAATAATCGGTCAATATACCGGTCCAGTTTACAACATCTCGAATCTTTTTTCTATCTAACGCATAAACTATAGCCCTTCTTACATTGACGTCGTTAAACGGCGTTTTCTGAAGATTAAAAGCAAATCCAAATGCAGCTGGATCCTTCATGGGATAAAATACTAAATCTTTGTTTTTTGATAACATGCTCTCTATTTCATCCCTTGTGAAATTGTCCTCACTTTGCGCTACTCTTCCATTTTGCAACATAGCTAGAGCTCCAGTACTATCGGTCTGATATAAATGCACTATATCATAATGGATTTTATATTTGTTGTAATAGTAAGGATTCTTCTTTAGAATCATATCAGAAGCAGTTACTTTATCTACTATATAAGGGCCTGTAAGTATAGGCTTATCTATTTTATATGTTATGAAATTTTGCCAGTTTTTGTTTAATTCTGCATTTGTTTTATCGTCAATAAGTTTTGTAAAAGGTCCTCTTTTTGTTAAATCATCAGTTGTTGGAAGACTTTTAAGGATTTCGTCTGCCTTATCCACAAACTGTTTGTAAATATGATATGGTATCGTAGCTTGTAAATCCTGTCCGACTAATAACGTCTTTATGGTTTCATTCAGCTGGGGATCTGCCCACTTAAACACCACTGTATAATCGTCAGGCGTTTCTATACTTGTTAAATACTTGGTTATAAACGCTCCGTTATTTAATGTATAAAAAGCCCATACGTCCTTGCTGGTAAAAGGTTGACCATCATTCCACTTGGCATCCTTTCTTATATGCACAATGGTTTCATTTCCTTTGTTTTCCGGCATACCTTCAGCCAATCTCGGATATATCTTATCAGTTGACCTAACGTATTGATACAAACCTTCGGCCATAAACGCATATGCTGTACCAATACCCGCTGACGAAAATACATTACCTTGAAATAGAGGTGGTTTAGGCCAACCCCCTACCCTCGGAAAGACAGCTTCTTTTACTGTGGTTTTACCTCCAGACGATGAATTACTCGTGCTTTTACTTCTGCATCCTGTAACCAACACTGACAAGATCATAAAAACCGCCAATACTACACCAACTAATTTCTTTGCCTTCATAAAATTCTCCCCCTTTCAACTCATTTTTATTATATTATTATTACATCAAGATAATTCTAATCTCCTTAAGAAACGTTTTCAAAATTTAATTTTCCTTAAATTTATTAAATTTTATGGCATTTTCTCTCTATTTCTAAATATTGTTTTTATTTTCTCACTATCTCTTAATTCAAATTTTATGGGTTCAAATAAGCTTTATTTATTTTTTATTTTTACCTGATAGTAGTTTTTAAAGGCCAAAACATCATCATAAAATTCTGTTTTAAATATTAAAATATTTATTACTATTATAATTAAAACTGGGATAATTATGTATAAAGCACCACCAAAAACATCTAAAACATTTAACATGTGTAGTACTCCTAAAACCAAATAAACGGGCAGTAAACCAAAGATAAAAATATAAACTATTGATAGCAGAAACATAGTTACTTTAAACGCTATTCTATTCCCTTTATAATACAAGAATATATTAAATAAAACCAGTCCATTAATGATGATTTTTTCTGTTAATCCTTTAGTACCATTAGATACTAAATTAACAGTAAAATCTCCGAGCAAAAGGAGAATTAAAATAATTATACCAGTATTTACAATTTTCTTGCCTCTGCTAATCTGTTCACTGCTAAAAAGCAAAATTATTTCTCCCTTCTACCATTGACTTACTTTACGATTATCTATTAATGCCTTCAATTTATTGCCACTCAAATTTTGTTCATGATTACCAACAATATAATATGTGTCATAACTTTTACTTACTTGTTTAGCTAAATTGATAAACACTTTAAAATCGGTATCTTTCGTATTAATCGTATCTCTCGTAATTACAATAATATCCGGATTTTCACTACTAATCTTATTTATAAGCCTATAATTATCTTTCCCGAAACTTTTGCTATGCAAATCAGATATTTGCAGTATTTTAAAACCATTAAATGATGTTGGAATTTTATGTAATGTCACTTTATAGTGTGACACTTACAAAACATTATTATCGAAATATATAATTGTTGCAATAATTAGGATTAGCACAAATATAACAATAAGAAAAGAACCTCTTTTTTTCTTATTTTTCACTTTCGTATCCTCCAATAATATAAATAAAGTTTGTATTATAACGCAAAAATAACCTCGGATCCTTTTATCATTATACCATTAAGTTCTATTTACAAAAATACCTTTACTACTCACCATTCCATTGTTAATTTTAAAAAAACCTCTTCCCTTGCCTTCCAACACGCGTAAAATCTACATGGGATAATTCCCTCCCTATGAGTCACTTTTTTCGTCTTGTCATATAGCTTATTTAAAAAGATTCATTTCAAATTCAATTTCATGCTTTAAAGGGATGTTAAAATTACCTAGTATCGGAATGGATGGCTTTAATTTTCTCGAAATATCCAAAGCGTTATGATATTAAACGTACCATATCAATCCACGTTTTTGATAAAAACGCATTGCATTAATATTATCATTTGTTGTAATCACTTTTATTTTTGTACATTTTTCTTTAGTTGCTATTTCGATAACTGTGCCACTTGATACTTATGCATACATCGCATAGCTACTACCTATGTTTGGGAAAGTGGGTTGTCAAGCCCGAACGCAGTGAGTTCATTTTAGGCTTGACTACACATCGACCAAACATATAATCCTCACTGCAATGTATGCTCGATTGCTGCATTTTGTATTGTAGTACACGTATCCCCTCCTTCTTCTTTAGGTTGTCTCTGTTAAACTATCTCTAGGATTTGGTTTCAGGGTCGCTCTGAATCCCCCTGAAGACCCTTCTTTTAGGGTACTTCTCGCCTAAGACTGCACCCCTGGGATTACTCGTTTAGTTCTTACTCGCTTGCTGCCCATGTCTTACTCTTCCGTATGTCTCAGCAACCATACGGTGTATCCTATCATCATGCATGGTACTTCCATCTCCACCTAGCTTCTTCTCCTGATCCGGACTTAGCACTTTTTAACCCTAAATTCTTTGTCATGAATCCAGCTGTCGTCAGTAGTTTTAAAAAGGCTTATACCCATTTGCCTAAAACTGACGATTTTGATGCCAGAGTCATTGCTGATTGTGTCAGATTTGGTAGGGTAAACCCTACTCCCATGCCTAACTTTAAATATGCTGCCCTACAGCGCCTTACTCGCTTTAGATACCACCTGGTACAGACTATATCCAGTGAAAAGAGCAGAGCTTTGAACCTGCTTTATCTCAAGTTCTCTTCATACAAGGAAGACTGTCCTTTTAGCGACGTCTTTGGCTCAGCATCTACTTCTGTTTTTGATTCTTTTACTCCTGATGAGATCGCTGTTATGCCTATGGAGGAACTTGTTGATTTTGTCTTGAGTCATGGCAATAATAGATTGAGCAATCCTGAAGAAATTGCTAAAACACTTAAATCCGCTGCTAACAGGGCATATCGTCTTAATCCTGATATGTGCGATACTGTTAGTATGACTTTGACCATGA
>NZ_FQVH01000009.1 GCF_900129075.1 Caldanaerobius fijiensis DSM 17918 | reverse complement strand
ACAGTCTTTTGAGTATATCCATTTCTTGAGTTTGGAGTATCTTTATCTTTCTTCTCATACTTTTCATATCCAAGCTCTGTAGAAAGCTCTGCTTCAAGCATTTCTTGGATAGTATCTTTAAAAAGGTTTTTTAATGACGCATAAAGGTCTGGAATAGATTGAATATTGTTTTCACTGATGAAATTTTTTAATTGTTCCTTTGTCAAAATTGACATTTTTAAAAACCTCCTTCTCGGTTTGTTTTATTTTTGAATTCTTACCAAGAAAGAGGTTTTTAATCATTTTACACAAAATTTTTTACAGTCTCGTTTTGAGATACAAACAAATCGTTTTTGGAGAGTCTTACCGCAAATTTCGTCCCTTTTTCTCCTTCACTTTCCACCGTTATATCGCCCTAATGGGCTTTAACCAGAGTTTTAGCCATTGTCAGGCCTATCCCTGCTCCCCCTTGTCTTTCTGCTTCTCGACCTATCGCTCAACCTATTGTTCCTGTAAAACCTCTCCTAAGAGCTGATATGGCTTCATTGATTTTCTTTATCCATGTATTGCGGTTGTATACTACAAATCTTTCGGTACTATCATTGGTTTTGATCAACAACCCATTCGGTATTATTCCGGCAGTCGGCACAGCTTTAACCTCTATTATCTCGTTTAAAGGAATTATTATTTGATGCCTTTGCACATTAAAAGCATGCGACTTAAATATAAGTTCATCAGCAGTTAAAAATAACCATCCTCCAACTCCTTCTACTCCTTTGAAATGATTTGCGCCTCCGTCCATTATTATTTTTTTGCCGTTTGTAATTTGCAGACCAATTTTTTTAAACTTTCTTTTTTGCACTTCTGCAAATATACTTAATGTTAAACCAAATAATAGCCCGGAAAATAATCCTGCGAAAACTCCAGCATAGAAACCATTTAAGATACCTATACACAATCCTACAAATATCCCAAACGGAACGCCAGCATATATAAGAGTTTTAACCGCTTGCTTCACTTTTAGTCCTCCCTTAACTTAACTTATTATGCCAAAAAATATGCCTGCACGTATATATAACATTTCACGTATATATAACATTTAATTTTTCATACAAATCAATTAGTTTTTCACTCGCTCTTCACACAATTTCTCCCCGCAGCCTTTGCTTCGTACAGCATGTCGTCTACTCGCATAAGAATACTATCAATCGTATCTGAGGTTCTAAACCCAGCCACACCAAAGCTTGCTGTAACATACCCGACTCCTGGTAGAACCATATTGTTTATCTGTTCTCGAAGCTCTTCAGCCAATCTTGTCGCATCTTTTACAGAAGTTTCTGGCAATACGATTACAAACTCTTCTCCACCCCACCGCGCAAAACAATCCGTTTTGCGTATTCTCTTTTTTACCGTTTCAGCCACTTTTTTGAGAACCATATCGCCCGTAGCATGTCCAAAACTATCATTTATCTTTTTGAAATGGTCTAGATCAAACATAACAAGAGAAAACGGCCTCCCATTTCTTTTTGTTCGATCTATTTCCCGTTCCAGCATCTGCATGAAAAATCGCCTATTGTAAATATTTGTCAATGGATCAGTAATAGATTGTCTATAAATTAGTTCTTCAAATTTCTTTCGTTCAGTTATGTCACGCAAAATTCCTACCGCATGCCAGGTACTGTTAATTTTTACAGCAGAGAGAGAAAGCTCAACATCAATCTCATGCCCATCTTTATGTTTTGCCTTCAACTCAATCATTTTCCCGACAGCACTTCCTTTGCCGCTTAATTGAAATTTCTTTAATCCTTCTTTATACAGCTTGTAAAGGCTCTCATCACCTATAACTAATCTATGCAACTCTTTACCCATAACCTCTTCCTTAGAGTAACCCAACAATTTCTCCGCTGCAGGATTCCAAAAGGTTATGTTCCCTTCATCATTAATCATGATAATGGCATCGTGAGCATATTCAGTTATAGTAGCCAAAACTTCATTCTGTTCTCGTAGTTCTTCTTCCATCGCTTTGCGCTCTGTTATATCAATTATGAGCATTATATATACCTTCCTGTTCATATATTCCACAAGTTGTAGGTGAGCCTCTACAGGATAGAGTGAACCGTCTTTTCTGCGGTGGACAGTATTGAAAACAATGTATTCCTTTTTTCCTTCTGCCAGAGTAGAAAGGAGTTCTTTAAAACTTTCCAAATCAAATTCAGGTTTCAAATCTAATGGAGTCATTTTACTTAGTTCTTCCTGAGTGTATCCTAAATTTTCCCTCGCACCACGATTTGCAGCAATGAATTTCAATGTTTCAGGATGAAATATGTATGTCTCGTTAAGCGAATTTTCAAACAAATACCGATAAAACTTCAGCTCTTCTTCAGTCTGCCAGCGTGCAGTAATGTCAAATATTATCAGATACACTAGTATCTTACCCTCATGATGGATAGGAGATGAATACATCTCAACCACGCGTTCTTCTCCATTGGCTATACGGTGAACACAAACCTTTGAATCGCACCCTTTTGTCAAAGTTTCTTTAAACTTCTCCGCGGCCGCTATGTCGAAAGAACTCACAATGGCTTCTATATTCATCCGCAAGAGAGTTTCTTTAGGATAGCCATAGAAACTGCAGGCGGCTTTATTTGCCTCTATAATTTGTCCCGATTCAGGATCAACAAGTAGCATTATAGCTTTGTCTGTCTCAAATAAATTGCGAAAAAGTTCTTGATCTTTCCTTAACAGCACGTTTGCTTCGCGAAGCTTAAAAGCCATTTCTATAACAGATATCAACACATGCTCATCTACACCTTTCACTATATAACCATAACCTGTAACGGAACGGATCTTTTCCATAAGCTCTTTACTGGTATTAGCAGTGAGAAACAAAACAGGGATGTCTGTAAACTGCTGGATTATGCGAGTTGTTTCTATTCCGTCAATCTCCCCTCCAAGTTCGATATCCATAAGAATTAGATCAGGGTTTTGTTCACTTTTAACCTTTTCTACAGCTTCTTCTCCTGTGCGCACTATTTCTGCTTGGTAGCCATACTTTTTCAAAATATCTGCCGTAATTTGTGCGTTCAATCTGCTATCTTCTACAATCAGAATCCTCCTAGATGCGGTATTCATTAAAACACTTTCCCCTTTCTTAGACTAACAGCTAATAGTGTTGTGTTAGATAACAACTCTCTTTCCAGATAATATAATATTCTGTTAAATCCAATTGCTAATACAAGCTGGATATAGCCTACCATATTTCTTCGTACCCTTAATCCCAAAAAATCAAAAACATCTTTCTGAAATGTATAGCATATCATAAAATTTAATTTAAACAGGTACTGGTAAATTGTTGAGTTTTCTGTTATTCTATTATCATGAGGCATTTGCTTCACTCCTGTTATTGATGTTGTGGTAATAAGTAAAGTTATATCACAGAAGTGAGCATTTGTTTCTATAATTTTATCATGTGGAATTTATTGTAATTGATTTTTCTCATATATAGAGACAAAAGAACTTTTTAAAACATTTTTTAACAATTAAAACACCCCGTTTAAAATTTTATGTAATATCAGAAACAAATAAGTTAATACTTTACTATCTATGTATAATTATACCTCACTTGCTATTCACTATTTGTCAAAATATGTCGTAAATCAGAAAAATTATGATTTCGATCTTAATCTCATCAGACTTTGCACACATGAGAGTTAAAAAAACAGATAATATGAAAAAGTCCTTGAAAAAATATGTACTTCGTAAATATAGTCTAAATAACATTCTTTCAGAAAAGATGTGTTGTATCGATATTGCATGTCAAAATATGTCATAATATAATAAAGTAAAAATTATTTTCAAAGAAGTTACAAACTTGGATAAGTATATTTTGATTATTACCACAATGAGTACAAAAAACAGGCACCTGCTCTATCTTCTTATCTCGTTTTTGCCATTGCCTGCCTTTGCTTTTTTATACCGTCCAAAATGTCGTCCTGTATTATCACAGAGTTTTTATCTCCGTTTATCTGGCGGTTGCCCAATCTTATTATCTCGTTGGTCAACTTCCCATGCAGCAATTTTCTGTATTCCGCACGTCTCCTATTTAGCTCCGCGTATCGGACAATATTTTCTGTTTGATTTATATCTAATACCCTCTCTCATGGTATTAGTATAGCATATTTATACTATTTTTGCTTGAAAGTTAAAAATAGGCGCTCCTCCCCATAACTAAAGTTAGGAGCTACCGCGCCAAGTTTCTACCGATGTGCATGTCGCATATAAAAAAATAAGGCCCTGCGGCCTTATTTTTCGTGTCTACTCTTATTTTCCTGAATTTTCGTTTTGGTGGAATTCTTCGTATTTTCCTGCTTCTTGCCTTCTTTTGCAGGGATGACTTTGATCGTTACGGCGTTTCCCGCTGACGTGTATTTGATACCAACTTTAGTCCCAGCTTTTATTTCCGTCGTGCCTTTGGCTTTGCCAAGTCCTTCTATCTTCGTTTTGTCCGTTATATTGAATGTTTTCTGCTCATTTCCGCGTTTGACGGTTATTGTTTTGCCGTCGTAGGATACCACCATACCGCTGTATTCCAGCAGTATGAGTTCTGCCTTGATTATTACTGCTTCACTCGTATTGGGGTCGTACTTGATTTCAGCTTTGTATCCTGCCTGCAAGGCGCTTCCATCCGTAACTTTAACTTCCGTTTCCGACGTTACTGTAAACGTCTGGGTTCCGTTTTTGCCTTGTACAGTTACGCTGCTGCCATCGAAAGTCGTGATTTTGCCTTCAAATTCCTTTAGGCTTTCTTCTTTCTGCTTAAGCACGTTCTGTATCTGTTTCTGCAACTCTTTTAATTGCGCAATGGAAAGACTGTTTAACGTGTTTAAATCAATCGGCACTTGAACGGACGGTTGATTGTACACGGTTCCAGAAACGGTGCTGTCACTTGTCGCGGTTACAGCCGTACTGTCCACAGGCGTACTCGACAGGGTATCAGCAGAAGCGGGAATGGCAAGGCCCAGCAAAAACACCGTCGCAAGTATTAGTGCTATTTTCTTCATAAAAAAACCACCTCCTTCCTGTATTGTACACCTGCTCTACAAAAAGCGCAAATGTTGCACACTGAAACGCTTGTGTCAAGTACAAGTTTGCAATTCTCCTTTGTTTTATCCATCCTGTATAACCATATATCTTATATTATGGGAATTCAAAGGCCACTGCAATGGATAACGAATACGCCACCTGTCTAACAGAGTAATTATCATACTAACAATGTAAACTAACAATAAAATTGTCGATAAAACCACCATACCCCATGCTGGTGATATTTCCTTTATCATCCTTCTAATCAAGTTTTTCATAAATCCCTTTCCCTTTGAAAATTATCACTATACATTGTCAATAAAATAGCTTTTCTCGATACTCTATTGACAGCTTTCTTAACTGTTCCACTTCCATCCGATTAGCTTTGCTAAATTCCCTATAATCTCTTGAACGACTATTAATATTGATACCCAAGCCTTCAAGGTTCAAATAGTACTTTGCATTCACAGGATATACCTGTCTCTCTATCAAAGATGCAACACCTAAGAAATTTGATAATTTCTCCGCTTGTTCATACCTTTCTCGCCAGTGTTCAAAAAGCCAGACATAGAGTTCTGGATGAAAATTCGCCATAACCCCACTATACCCAGCAACCCCAAGTTTCAATGTTTCCAGCAAAGTTGCAGCATTGGCATTAAATATTTTAAGATTGCTTCCTCTCACCGCTTCTAATTTATTTCTTATATTGTCTACATCACAGCTCGTATCTTTGAGAAAGAAAAAACGACCCGTCTCGGCACAAAATTTCAACTGTTCAGGCGATATTATTCTTTTATACGGATATGGACACTCATATAAACCCAAGCAAACATCCTCCGGTATATGCTTCAAAAGCTCTTCCATATTTTTTCGCCAGATATCGTCTGATTCCTCCATTCCAGCCAGCCGATTCGTTATAAGAACTACCGCATCCACGCCAGTTTCTGCAATCAGATTTAATTCTTTTACCTGATCTTGAAAATTATCAGAGATATGTCCTGAAGCAATAACAGCGACACGATCTTTAACCTTTTCCCTCACAAAACTCGCCAGTTCTACCCTTTCTTCCAAACTCAGATAGAACATCTCGCTCGACTGACATACTGCAAAAAGCCCAGCTACACCCTTTTCCAAGTACCATTCAATCATCCTCTCCAGCCCTTCATAATCTATTTTGTTTTCATCTGTGAAAGGCGTAACCATTGTAGGCCATACGCCATCAGGTATTGATTTAGACATTATTTTTCCTCCCCTTCTCTCTTTCTTACAATGTTTCCGCCTTTTTATATTATGCCATCAGAACCTTTACTCCAGCCATTCTCTTTCAAAAGTTCTTCGGCTTTAGCAGGATCGTATGAAAATGTAGTTACTCACTTCTCTTATTTTGGTTTTGTCAAACGCGTATACCAAAGCCTTCCTGAACTTTACGTCATCAAAAGTATGAATTTGTCCATATCTTTCCTATCCCTCTATACAAATGTAGCGGGTAATTTTGTTGGGTATGGACGTTATAGTCACATACGTTATCCAAACAATCTTCCTAAGATCGCTCGCGATAAAGAATGTAAAATTGCACCCGTTGGCAAGACCATTACATTCAATTGTCTTTTTGAGCAAATGCCAACGGGCAATTTATAAGCTCCAGTTAGCTAAAGCTATTTATTGCTGATTCTGGCATTATAATTATCAACTATTTGGCCTACGATTTTTATTCTATTTATGTCTCCTGTTGAGGACAACTCATCGGATATGCCAAGTATTAACTTTGGAGCAAACAAATCTATAACTTCTTTTGCCTGTTTTATTAAATCATCTTCAGAAAAGGTTTTATCAAATAATATAGCTGCAATCCCATCTATCAAAAACATTTTATCTCCAAAGGCCTGCTTTACTTCCTCCAATGTCACATCTCCCTGGGGTACCGGCGTTACAGCTTCAATTCCGTCCAGGCCGCATTCCTGTACATATGGCAACAAAGGCTTTACATCACCATCCCAATGGGCATGTACGAATTTACCTGCCCTATGGAGCTTTTCGCATCTTCTCTGATATGATGGAAGCACATATTTCTTAAATAAATTGGGCGATAGAGTACCTGCATGAACATTATCGCCAAAATTTATAATATCTATTGGCGATTCATTGATGACATCAATTAATCTATCATGATTCTCATCCAGTATCTGAAAATATTTCTCCACAGTTTTAGGATAATCATATATAGCATAAATCGCATTTTCTACACCCATAACATCTACAAACAAATGTTGTACATTTACGCGCGGCATAAAGATGGTAGGTGCACCTAGATCTCCCCATTCTTTATAAGTTCTATCGTAATGTTCCTGATTCCATTTCCATTCCTGCCTTTCAGCAATCCACATGGCAACCTTCATATCCTCTTCTGATGTTATCCACCACTTTTTTATATAGGATGCCCAGCTATTAAGACTGGTCTCAATAATCTGTGTTATTTTCCCAACAGGCGTCTCAACTACATTCTCAATCTGACGTTCATTTATATTTCTTGAATATCTTCTTACCCTTTGATCATCAACTGCCACAAAACATCCATTATAATCATATATCCTTGCAGAACAGCCTAGCTCTTTATATATTTCAGGCAGCGTCATCCCATCATAAGGTTCCGGAAGCTTTTCTCCTGCAAATAATTTATCCTGAAGCCAACAGCCAATCCTTGGTTGCCAAATTATTTTGCCTCCTGCTGTACCCTTGATCACATCTCTATGTAATTTTGCTAAATTTAAATTTTTATGGTCTGTGCTTCTACCTTCCATTTCGTATCTCTCCTTAGAAAAGGTTTTATAAAATCACTTTTCCTACAGAAATAACATGCTTTATGTTTATATCGTCGTCAAATATAACCACATCTGCATCCTTGCCCTTAGAAAGGCTTCCTTTGCTGTCATCTATATGCATTATTTTAGCAGGGGTTGACGTCATCATTTTTACGGCATCAAGAACCGGTGCTCCCGCCAGCCTAATCATGTTCCCAACCAGTAAATCCGCTGTAGCTACACTTCCTGCAAAAGCGCTTCTGTCCATAAGTTTGGCTACACCGTCTTCCACCACCACCTTTTGTCCACCTTTTAAGCTGCCCAGGATATACTCTCCTTCAGGCATGCCCGCTGCACGCATGGAATCAGTGACTAAGGCGATTTTATCGGCCCCTTTTATTTTGTAAATCAATTTTAGCAATGGTGGAGGAAGATGCTTCCCATCGGCTATGATTTCTACAGTTAATTCGTCCATCAGCAGCGCACTCTCTATTACTCCTGCTACCCTGAAGGCATTTATCCTTCTTACTCCTGACATACCTGAATACAGGTGTGTTACATGAGTGTACCCGTTCTCTACCGCCATGACCACATCATCATATGTAGCATCACTATGACCTATGGATGCCACTATACCCCTGCTTTTCAAGTACCTGCCCAACTCCAACCCGCCTTCTATTTCAGGAGCCGCAGAAACCCTCACAATATCATCAGAGTAGCCAATTAGTTTATCCACTTCTCCCTTTGCGGGTATCCTTAAATAACGCTCATCTTGGGCTCCTTTCTGGGCTTTTGAAAAATATGGACCTTCTAGATGAACCCCCAGGATTGTAGGAAATTCACATACCCTTTTTGCCTCTTTTACATTATCCAGGGCTTTATATATATCGCCAATGGGCGCCGTCAGGGTGGTGGGAACAATAGTTGTTGTACCATGTAAAGCATGGGCTTTAGCCATACCCAGAACCGCATCCACGGTTCCATCCATCAAATCATGTCCCCCACCGCCATGGGTATGTATGTCGATAAAACCTGGCGAAATATACATACCTCCAGCATCTATCACCTTTCCTGTGAAGTTATCTGCTATATCCTTATTATAGAAACCCACGTAATCGATTTTCCCATTATTTATAACTACCATTCCATCTTTTATTTCCCTGAAAGGTGTTAAAACCCTGCCGTTTTTTATCAATATAAGATCATCCATCGCCCCTCTTCCCTTCAACTCACTTTAACTTCTCTTTTTGTCCTTACCGATTCATATATGGCTAAAATAAGATCCACTGCCTTTCGACCTTCTTCTCCCGGTACCATCGGTTCTCTATTGTTTATAATAGCATCAACCATATCCTTGATAACCGCCAGGTGGCCAAATGACGAAATTTCCGGTCCGTGTGAACCTCCCATAGCCTCCCCTGTATCAAAGGACACTTCCCCTTCTTCTGTCTTCCATTTCTTTATGCCACTGTCTCCGAAAATGATGGTGCCTTTGTCTCCGTGTACCTCAAAAACCGTCTCTTCTCCCTCAAAAACAGAAGTAGCACCTTCTATAACCCCAAATGCACCGTTTTTATACTTCATGGCAACTACAGCGGTATCCTCCACCTCAATGTTGCGCACCAGGTGATCCGCATACGCAAACACGCTGTCCACCTCTCCTACCATCCATTGTATAAGGTCAATTCCGTGTATACCCTGGTTCATCAGAGCACCGCCTCCATCCAGCTCCCATGTGCCCCGCCAGTCTTCACTGTCATAGTAGGCCTGACTTCTAAAATACTTGAGGTAGGCGTTGGCCATTACGATTTTTCCCAGTTTTCCTTCTCTAATGGCCTCACGAGCCTTGATCGCTGACAGCATGGTCCTCCTCTGAAACACGCACCCCAGCTTTACCCCATTATCCCGACAAGCTTTTATCATGGCGGTCATCTTTTCCTTATTGATATCCAGCGGTTTCTCACACAGAACATTTTTTCCTGCTCTAGCTGCATCAATGGTTATATCACCGTGCAAGCCACTGGGCACGCATACGGAAACCACATCAATGTCATCCCTGTTGAGAAGATCGTGATAGTCTATGTAATAGTCCTTTACGCCAAACTTTTCTGCCATTTTTTTGGCCCTGTCTTCAATGATATCGCAGACAGCTACCAGCTCAGCATTATCCAGCTTCTTGATAGACTCTGCGTGAGCAGGTCCTATAACGCCACAGCCTATAATCCCAAACCTCACCTTTTTATTCATCTTGTTATCCCCCTATCTCATTTAAGGTTTTATTCAAATTATAAAGGCACTCATCAGAGGCTTCATAACCACCCATGGAAAACGTATTACCTGAAGGCTTATTTAACAAATCTTCAGAGAGAGGCCTTTTTCTGTAATGGGTCTCCAGACTAATATACCCATCATAGCCATCCTGGATCAGCCTTCTTAGCTGCCCTTTCCAGTCCACATCTCCCTCTCCAAACGTTACAGATTTAACTTCATTATCAATCTTTTTAGCGTCTTTCAGATGCATGTGAACTATATAGTCTTTTATGATCCCGTAACCATCGGGGTATGGCACTTCATTATATGGTTCAAATATATCATTGGCCGGATCCCACAAGGCTTTTACGTACTCCGAATCTATCTTTTCAATCAACTCTTTTACCAGAGCCGCATTGGTCAAATTAACCGACGGCTCGTTTTCTACTGCGATATACTTCTTGTTTTTCTCAGCGACCTCTACTATAGGCAGGTATAACTTGCAAATCTCGTCAATGGATGGCTTTACATCAGATCTCCAGAAGGTAAACGCGCGTATGATATTGGTCTCAAACACATCTGATAACTCTATACACCTTTGAAAAATCTTTATGTGCTTATCATATTCTTCTTTATTATCTATATGAGATTTAAATACCGGTGACGCTATGGCACACACCTTTACACTTTCCCTTTTAAATATCTGTTTCAGAGAATTAATTTCTTCATCATCCAACTCAAAAATCTGTCTATCCCATATGGAGCGCAGCTCAACCGCCTTTAAACCATATTTTTTCATAAGCTTAATTACATCCCGGATGTCCTGGGATATCTCATCAGTTATAACCCCGATTTTCAGCACAGTATCACCCTTTTTACCAGATAATCAAATGATTTTTTCAGCAGAATCCATATCTAAATACAGATACGCCCTCGGGTGAGTCCTTAAAATAGAGGCAGGGCAATCCTCTACAATGTCGCCTTTTAACGTATTGTAAACTGCTTCGGCCTTGGTCTTAGCCGGAACTATGCAATATATAAACTGGGACGACATAATCGTGGGAATTGTCAGCGTTATAGCATAGCGCGGCACTTCATCCAGAGAGGAAAAGCAACCGTCATGTACCTGCTGCATACGGCACCTTTCATCCAGCTCCACCACCTTTACGAGCTTCTTATCGTTAAAATCCGCCACCCATGGGTCATTAAAGGCTATATGCCCGTTTTCACCTATTCCTATACAGCCTATATCAATGGGATGTTCCTTTAAGAGCTCAGAATACCTCCTGCATTCAGCCTCAATGTCCTGAGCATTTCCATCGATGTAATTTACACTCTTAAATCCAACTTTTCCAAATATTCTATCCTTCAGAAAGTTGGCAAAACGCTGGGGTGCTTCTATGCTGAGGCCTATATACTCATCCAGATGAAATGCATTGATTCTACCCCAATCTACGTCATCATATGAGACAAGGGAAGCAAGAAATTCATTTTGCGAAGGAGCCGCTGCAAATACCATGTTTATTGCATCTTTCTCCTCTAACAACTCTAATATTCTATCGTGGACATCCCTTGCTGCCAGTTTCCCCATCTCATCTCTGTTTTCCGATATGAATACCTCAAGATTATCCACCTTGAAATTCTTAATATAACTCATAGCACATTCTCCCCTCGCATCTCTCTAGCTGCCTCTACCATGGCTAGATAACCATAAACCGGCACATAATCAGGAATAGAATTCCCTGAGCCTAACGCAAATCCAGCATTTTTCTTCTTTTCAGTGGCATATTTTATAACTTCTCTTACGTATTCTTTTATTTCGGCCTCAGGCATTCTACACAACACATCTGTATCCACACCGCCAAAATTGCCTATGCGTTGGCCATACTTATCCACCCATACAGAGAATGGAGCAATTTGATCTTCATTGGAATGCTTGGCGTCAATTTTCGCTATATTTATGATATCGTCCATAACTGAAAAAATATTTCCACATGAATGCAACAAAAAAGGTTTTCCATACAAATGTACCAACTCTACTATCCTGGCATACTGAGGTATCACATTTTCCCTTATGTCCTCTGCCGATATAAGGGTGTTGGTCTTAAAGCCTAGATCGTCGCCAAACCTGCATACTGCATATATTTCTCCATACTTTTGTAAAAAGATATTCCATATCTTATACATCACATCCCCAACTTTAGCAAATAGATCTCTGTAAAGCTGAGGATCATCTACAGATATATAACATAAATCCATATATCCCACTATATCCTGCATCAGCTCAAACACACCGTTACCCGGACCGCCTATAGCCTTCATTCCTTCTGGCATCACTTCCCCCAACAGGCGAAAATCTTCATCATACATCTGAAAATATCTTTGGGGTATAGAGTCCCAGGGATATTTTTCAAAATCCTCCCTCGTCTTTATAACACCAGGCTTATGTCCTCCTAATGCACCACTTCCAGGCATGGCAGGCCCAATACATCTCTCAAAGCTTACTGTATCATATTCCATCCTTTTGAAGAACTCCACATAATTCCTGAAAAATTCCTTCCTATCTTCCAGATCACCGTTGTATAGATCTGCAAATTTCTTATTCAATACCTGTTCCATAATGCTTTCAGATATTATATGCTCGTAAAGAGGCATTCGAGCTGTTCTCCGATTTTTTGCAGCATTTACGATATTCATATAATCTGGTATAAAATCATTCATTTTCCTAAACAACCTCCTTCCCCTCTATCGATAACACGTTTGTAACATCTTCACTTAATTTAGTTAATTAATTTTTCTCATATAATTATACCATAAATATACAAAAACGCACACAAAATTACTTAAATACAAAATAGGTTGCTCCGATGCTTTTAAGCTTTTTCGGAAGCAACCTATCTATTCACATCATTTATCCTGAGCCAATACCGAGATACGACTTGCCAAGGCCAATATCACCGTATAGCCTATTATTGCCCCTATTCCACTGGAAAGGGAAAAGGGAGCAACAAACATAAAGGCTGCGCCAGAGCTCCCGAGGATATATTTAGCTATAGGGTAAGAAAGTAAAGCACCTATAATGCCTGTACCTATAACCTCTCCTATAGGTGCAAAATAGAGTTTACCCGTAAGCCTATAGAGGTACCCTGCGAGGAAAGCTCCAACCATGCCTCCAGGAAAAGCCAGCAGCGAACCAACTCCCAGGAGATTCCTCAAAAGTCCTATAACAAAGGCCACTTCCAGAGCTCCCCAGGGGCCAAAGAGAACTGCTGAGATGACATTGATGGCGTGTTGAACAGGGGCAGCTTTGGCTACGCCTACGCTAAACCATGTATACTGGGCCGTAAATGTGCCTATGGCAACGATGAGGGCCATCAGGACCATGCGCTGTACCCTATTCATATCTTGCTTTCATCCCTTTCCTTATCTTTTCTTCTGTAAGGTTATATATCTCATCAAAGAACGCCATCTTAAAGCTACCTGGGCCTTTAACCTCATCCTTAGATGCGGCCAGCTCACCAGCCAGTCCAAAGGAGACAAACGCCGCTACTGTTGCCTCAAAGCTGTCCTCATTGGCACCGCAGAAACTCCCCACTACCGACGTGAGCATACAGCCTGTACCGGTGATGGTACCCATCATAGGATGGCCGTTGTCCACATAAGCCACTCTATTTCCATCGGTAATTATATCGGTTGCTCCTGATACTGCCACCACCGTCTTATATTTTTTTGCCATATCTCTGGCAGCGCTGAGGATATCATCTACGCCTCCTGCAGACTCCACTCCCCTTATTCTTCCGCCCTTACCGGCAAGAATGGATATCTCCGCGCTATTTCCCTTGATGACAGATACTCTGACTTCCTCCAGTATTCTTTTAGCGCTCTGCGTCCTCATAGATGTGGCTCCAGCGCCCACAGGATCCAATATGACGGGTATACCCAATGAATTAGCGGCCTTTCCTGCTTTTACCATGGCATCTACCTGTTCCTTTGTGAGAGTGCCGATATTTAAAACCAGGGCCTGGGCCGCACCTGCCATTTCCTCCACCTCTTCTAGAGCATGGGCCATCACCGGTAGGGCCCCTATGGCCAGGGTTACGTTGGCACAATCGTTAATGGTAACCATATTGGTTATATGATGAATTAACGGCTTTTTATCCCTCAAAATTGTCAATAAACCTTCTACCATTTCAAATTCCTCCTGTCACTTATCGCTTTTTCTATAGTCTGCAAGAGTCGTCTAGAATTTTCTTCTACATCTCCGGAAAATACAGCCGAAACCGATGAGATACCATCTACCTCCGATTTTAGCATGATTTCGTATGCATTTTCTTGAGTTATCCCTCCTATAGCCACCACAGGAATACTTACGGCTTCCTTGATTTTTTGCAAACCTTCTATACCTATGGCGTCAGCCTCTGGTTTTGTTAGGGTGGTATATACAGCCCCTACACCCAGATAATCTGCTCCATCCCTTTCCGCTTTTACAGCCTCTTCCACAGTACTGGCGGATACACCCAGTATCTTATCAGGTCCAATGAGCCTTCTTACCACCTCTGCAGGAAGGTCCTCCTGCCCTACATGGACGCCATCAGCATCCACTGCCAGGGCTATATCCACTCTGTCATTGATTATGAGGGGGATGTTATTATGCTTTGTAACTTCCTTAACCTTAAGTGCCAGCTCATAAAACTCTTTACTTGATATCTCTTTTTCCCTCAATTGTATTATAGTAGCACCGCCTCTTATCGCAAGCTCTACCGCTGATACAAGGTCTATACCTTTTAGATATGAGCGGTCTGTCACAGCATAGAGCCTCAAATCCATGTGTATACCCCTTTCATTGTGATTTTTATGAAGCCTGCCGACCAAATGCTATACCAATCTTATGGGCGATCAGATATACAATCCCTGTAAGGATCACATCGGGTAACGTGACCCCTATAACCGTGTTATACCTCAGGAGGACATAATAAAGCACCACGCCTATACCCCATGAAACCAAAGCTTTAACATTAAATAATTGCTTGCTTTTATCCTCTTTAAAAATAAAATAGCCAATCACCAACACTGCAAAAAGTGGTGCAAATACCGAACCTATAGCGTAAAGGAAGTTTTCATACTGCTCCATGGGAAATACGAGGGCCACTATTGTGCCAATAGCGCCCATAATCACAGATACCAGCTTTTCGTCCCCTTTCTTTATGTTCAAAAACGACATGGCAGAAGAATACACATCTAAAAATGTAGTGGTAACCGTAGACATAACGACTATTAGCAGGGCATAAATCCCCAAGCCCGCTTTCAACATTATCTCCGTTGGATCACTGCTTTTGAATGCGAGAGCTGTACCCAATCCTATAATATACATCCACGCACTTCCTATAAAGTAACCAAACCATGTTGCAATAGCTGAACCCTTTTCTGATTCCGCTGCCCTAGTGTAATCAGATACCAGTGGAAGCCACGATAAAGGCATCACTACCGCCAGCTCAAATCCCTGCCCAAAACTCATGCCACCACTAACTTTAGCTGGTATACCCCCTCTAAACACCAGAAAGCTCATAACGATGGTCAAAACAAATAGCAATACCACTGCAGTGTTGTTTATCTCATTAAAACCTCTATTACCAGAATATAACCACAATATAACCAGAAACCCTGTAATCATTGCCCAGACGTAGAAGTTATCAAATCCCCACAACTTTATAGATATGGTATTCATTGAACGCCCGGCCACAATAATCATCACAGCAGTCCATCCTATAAGTTGAAGGATATTGAGTAGCGAAAACAAATAAGAACCGTATACTCCGAAGGTGTAGCGGGTAGATTCCATGGAACTAGCCCTTTCTCTAAAGCCTATTATACCAGTCAGCACAAGAAAGGTATTTCCAAGGATGTGACCCAACAGGATGGCTAGTACACCTTTTTTAAATCCCATGGGAGCATATAAAGCCCCGGTCATTATCTCAGCCATAGAAACAGCTGCTCCAAACCAAAGCAAAAACATGCTTCGATTAGAGATCTTAACGTTCACGGGCATCTCCTCCTATGCGAAGGTTCCAAAAATGATTGGTAGGGCCTACCCCATGTCCTATATCCAGCGAGTTTTTTATAGCACCTGTGATGTAATGCTTTGCTCTTTTTATAGACTCCAGCAGGTCATATCCTAAAGCCAGATTAGCAGCAATGGCTGAGGAAAATGTACATCCGGTGCCATGGGTGTTTTCCGTATCAATCCTCTCTGATGTAATCTCATAAAATTCCTTCCCATCATAAAAGACATCCAAAGCATCGCCGGTGAGGTGCCCACCCTTTACCACCACCGTCCTGGCTCCAAGGTCCAGTATCCTCCTGGCAGCCTCTTTCATGTCTTCTTTGTTTTCAATCTCCATGCCGCTTAATGCTCCCGCCTCCATAAGGTTAGGTGTCACCACAAGGCTTAATGGGATAAGCTCTCGCTTTAAAGCCTCCATAGCTTCCGGTTTTAATAAGTGACTTCCACTTTTTGAAATCATCACCGGATCCAGCACAACCTTATCAGGCTTATAAGTCTTTAAGCCTTCAGCAACGGCTTTGATGATACCTTCACTGGATACCATGCCTATTTTCACAGCATCAGGATACAAATCTTCAAAGACCGCTTTCATCTGCAGAAATACCATCTCCGGGCTTATATCTTCTATCCCGAGAACACCCGTGGTATTCTGCGCTGTAATAGATGTGATGACACTCATGCCGTAAACTCCATGAGCCGAATAAGTTTTTAAATCAGCCTGTATACCCGCTCCGCCACCCGAATCAGAGCCAGCAATAGTAAGTGCCAGTTTCATAATACCACCTCCGCATAAATTAAGCCCACCTGCATGGGTGGGCATTTTCGTAAAATCAAAGTATTTTATTCAAACACTTTGATGCTTCCCTACGCAGGCATTATCCTGACAGGTTCCAAGGGTCGGGAACTAATCCCCTCTCAGCCTCATACGAAGCTCCCCTAGCATCCATTCTATTTAATTTTTACATAACTTCACTGCAATCCCCTGTGCCATATTATGTGTTTTGCTTTAGTATATCACAATTTTAAATCAAATCCAAGTAATTAGTTATGACATGTCGCTTTAAATATATCCATTGTCTGTTTAGCTGTTTTCCTCCATGAAAACTGAGCTGCTCTTTTTAAACTTTTTTCTCTCAAAATGTTTATAAGCTCTTTGTTTGTTAATATTTCTGCCATTTTATATGCGATTTCCTCAGGATTTAAAGGATTTACAAGCACCGCTGCATCACCTGCAATTTCTGAAGTAGCCCCTCTGTTAGAGGTTAAAACCGGCAATCCACAAGCCATAGCTTCTATTATAACCAAACCAAAACCTTCGTATAATGATGGAAAAACAAATAAATCTGCAGCATTGTATAAGAAAACAAGTTCTTTTTCTGTTAAATCATTAATACAAATTAAATCATATCCAATTTTTATCCCTAGCCTTTCTAATAGTACGCGTTTTTCTTCAATTTGATTTATATATTCACTCACCATTACAAGTTTGTGTTTTAAATGATACTTATTCTTTGAAATTAAATATGCCATTATAAGGTTATTTATATTTTTTCGTCTCTTAGCACTCCCTACGTAAAGTATAAATGGCTCATTGATACCATATTTATCTCTTACATGACTTTTTGCCTTTTCCTTATTAATTGCAGAAAATTCATCACCTGGAGCTAAATAAGTCACTTCTACTTTATTTTCGGGTACTTCAAGATATTTAATAATATCACTTTTAGATGCATAAGATCCCGTTATTATTTTAGCAGCTTCTTTAGCTGATATTGGAACCCATTTTTTTAAATAATAATACTTGCTTTCTTCATAATCATACGGATCAAAATAATAATAAATATCATGTATCATTACTATCCCAGGACTTGAAATATTTGCTGGTAAAACAAAATTTGGTGAAAAAAAACAATCTATGTTTTCTTTATTAACAGCTTAAGCTAAATAACATCTCTCCCATTCTGCACTTCTTGGGTTCAATACTTCCTTTGTAGAAACAAAGCGCATGTAAACATTTTTACCATGAACTGACGTACAACCTTTTTTCTGAAAAAGGATTATATCATTTTTCTCTTCCTCGTTAATAGCTAATAAAGAATAGATAAGCCGTTGTGCATATGTTAATATTCCACTATTCCCATTTTCTTTTGATAAAATGTCAAATCCGCAAAACACATCTATTCCAATTCTCAATTTAACTTTCACCGTCCTCCCTTTCCTGATTTATAAACAACTTATAATACAATCCTTTTTGCTCCATAAGTTCATGGTGTATACCTTTTTCTACTATCTTGCCTCTCTCAAGCACTACTATCTGGTCCGCATTGGTTACCATCCCAAGATCATGGGTTATTATTATCACCGTTTTGTCCATTGCTAATTTATCTATCTCTTCTACAAATCTTCTGGAAGCTTCTTTATCTAACCATGATGTGGCCTCGTCAAATATCAATATCTCTGGATTTCTTAACAGTACTCGGGCTATTGCAATTCTCTGCTTTTGACCACCTGATAAACCTGTTCCCATCTCTCCCAGTTCCGTTTCATAACCATCAGGCATTTTTATTATAAAATCATGGGCATTAGCTCTCTTCGCTGCCTCTATTACTTCTTCATCAGTAGCATCCCATTTCCCAAACCTTATATTCTCTTTTATACTCGCCTTGAACAAAAAGGGCTCTTGAAACACCACTCCTATATGATCCCTCAACGAATTGTCTTTTATTTCACTTATATCTATCCCGTCTATGTATATATGCCCTCTATTAGGCTTATAAAATTTTAATAACAAATCTGCTATAGTGCTCTTGCCAGCTCCGCTCAAACCAACCAATGCCGTCTTACTTTTTGCTTTTATTTCTAAATCTATACCCTCTAACCTGAACTCTGAGCCAGGGTACTGAAAAGATACATTTTTAAAGAAAATATTTCCTTTTATATTTTTTAACACTTTCAATTTTTTTTCTTCTTTTTCTTCTTCGATTATATTTAAATTCTTTATTCTATCCCATGCTCCATCACTAGTTCGTATACTGGCAAATAGGTTTCCAAAATTCTGCAAAGGCACTATTATATTCCCTATATACATGATCGACGCTACTGCTGTACCTGGCTCTAACCTTCCTCTTTGTATCTCGAAAACCGATATTAAAAATGCTAAAGCCTCTAATACATAAAAAAATAAATAAGGACCAGAAGAACTTTCCAGAGAAACAAATTTTTCTTTAAGCGACTTGTGCTTTATATCTTCAATAATATTTTTTAACCGATCATTTACCAAATCACAAGCGTTTAATGCTTTTATCTCCCTTGCTGCCACTAAGCTCTCCTGTAATGTAGAATTGTAATTGGATATTTTATCCTGTAATTTAGTACTTATTTCTCTTAATCTTTTCGATAAATAGTACGGTAGAAGAGTAAAAACGATGCAAAACGCAGGTACGAGCCATAATAGTTTTACATTTATAACTTTTATAATTACAATCGTTGTAAAAAACAATATTATATCTACAATCATTTCACCGACGGCTTCATATTTTTCGGCATACACAGGAATATCGTTTGTAAGGCATGACATTATGTCACCTATCTGCATCCTTTTGAGTTTGTGTATAGGTACAGAGCAAACGTGAGAATAAATCCTGTTCCGAAAATCAACAATAATATTCTGTTTAACCTGCGTATACAAATATGAAGATAAATTTATAAAAATTTCACCTAAAACTCTTCCTATAAAAAGCAAGATAATAACTTTATACAAACTTATATCAATTTTATTATTTTCAAAGCTATCAATAAGGATTTTAAATGCCCACGGATACAAAAGCCATGAGGACATCATTCCAATCAAACCTATTAATACGGCCAATACTTCAAAAATAATACTTTTTTTATTAAATTTCATTTAATCCCTCCACATAAAATTCTTATATAGTTTATTGTGAACTCCACAAAATTCTAAAACAATAGAATTTTCGCAATATATATTCAAAGAATTTCCCCACTTTTGTTTAATCTACACCATATGAGATGATAAAGCTAAGTTTAATCAAACTCTTTGATGCTTTCGTTGATTTCTCTGAACCTATCCTTTCTTCTTTCTACAACCATTATTACTTTTTTATCGATCGTTATAGGGATTTTAGCTTTGAATCTATGATTTGTGCCATCGTTCAAAAAATTCTTTCTACCCATACTCCTCAGTTGCTTGTTCACAATTTTTAACTCTCTAAAGAATTAAGAGAACTTTGCAGTTTTCCCGCGGTACCCGACCCTTCTCAATTCTCTAGATTTAAATCTCTATTTTTTCATGACCTTTAATCTTTCTTCTATAATCTCGTTAATATTACCGAATATATACCGTACTATCAGTTTTACTCTCTCTAATATCCTAATCGGCGATACTATTAGCTTCGAGCTTTATGTCAAGGAGAATAATCCCAAAATATTTGATTCTCTATATCGCAATGTTAAAAAATTTTCTAAACCCAATCCCGATTTTAATCCTCATTCCCATGCCTGTAATAAAATACCTAAGTCTGCTTCCTCTAACCTCGATGTCAAATTCTTTCACATAAACGGATATTTTCTATTCCATTAAAACCGCTGTTATTATTAACAGCTTAGCGTTGTCCAACATATAAGCTTCTACAATGATTCTCTTGACGTCAAAATATTCCTTCCACCGCCGCTGAATCTAAAACCTTGTATGAATCTGGAACTTCAGTACTCGCTCTTAATAGTTCCTTTAAATAACCCTCATTTTTTCTACAGGTACTTTTTAGGCGACGTTTACTTTGACACTTTTGATAATTTATCTAATATCTTTCTGTTAAACAGCCATGTTTGAGCAAACACAACCAGGAATGAAAATCTATTTTCGTGTTAAACATAGAAGCAACTCTATAGTGCTATGAAATTCTAAAAAATGGTATAAACTCTATAAAAAGCAAATGGTCATTGAAAAATCTATCGATAACTTAAAGATTTTATGTCTGTGAATAACTTTAAAAGCAGGTATTTTAATTGCATGTATAACATAGCACAGGGTTAATTATTACAGCCAATGTCGGGATGTGGACAATTCTTTATCTTTAAAACAACTTTTAGACTAACAAATGTTATCTTTTGATTTGACACGCCCGACATTTTTTAACAATTAGGTAGGTTTATTAGCTTGCTTTTTAAAGCATACTCTTTTTATTATGTAATTACCTCGATATTTTGACTCTTATAAATACTTTATTTTATCCCCATATTAGTATTTTCGCTGTTATTTATTTATTTTGCAATTATTTAAAGATTAAAAAACTGCAAACATGACTAGGATCATAAATAAATATCAAAAAAATTCCTTATGATCTAGCATGAGAAGCATATGATTCATATTTTGAACCACCGCTACCTTTTATAATTCTTATTGCTGAACCATATTTAATAATTGATGGTTTGGAATATTGTTTTTTAGTAATGCGAAGCATCCTAACTACCTCCCTTCCAAATACTATTAATTTTTTTTAATTATAATATTTTAATTTAACAATCAATCCTGTCATGTTTGCAGTTTATAAGCAAAATTAATTTTTAAAATATCTTAACCATATTTCCGCCGATAAAGTACGACCAATCGAAAACAAATATGGATCTTTTACATATCCTTGTTTTGCATAGTTCAAAATCTGCAAAAATTTTTCCTTATCAATAAATTTTAATTCATTAATTATAATTGAATTATTAATAATTTGTTCGAGCCAAGGCCACTCTTTTTTTAGGCCTATATAAAATCGCCGTTCACCACCCGCTTTATTTTTTCTGTTAAGAACATCTTCTGGTAAGATACCTTTTAATGAATATCTCAAAATATATTTATTTAATTCCCCTGCACGTATTTTTTTATCTATTGGAATTCCAAATATAAATTCTATTAAAGGTAGGTATAAAAATGGATACTTTATTTCAACTAATTTAGCAAATACATTTCCGTCTAATATTTCATGAATATTATTCATTATACTTATTTGATAACTATCAGTAATTGTATCCACTTTTATTGTTCTGTAATACTTTTCTATTCTCTCATTCAAATTAGTAAACATTATCAATTTTTTACTAACCCAAGGTGGAACAGTACTGTTAAACAAACAAACATTTCTTTTTAATATAGGTAATAAACAATTTTCCTTTATTACCTTAAATACTGGACATTTTAACTGTCTACTCCATTTAAGAGATTCAATTAACACCTTAATTAAGGATCCTTGACGTAAATAATCAGCTAAATAATAATTATTCCATGATAATAAATGATCTCCACCTTCTCCACTTATAATAGTATCTATATTATATTTTTCAATTATATTGAGCATAAATTTATTTTGGTCATGTATTAGAATATTCATATTAGGTTCGTCATAAAATAATTTATCTTCCCCCTCTATTTGGCCTAAATTTTTTAAAAACCAAAATTCCCTTCCATCTACAATAATAGGATTAAAATTTGGATTACTATTTATAACACTCTTTGCAAAAGGCATGTCGTCTTCTTCAACTAATAATGAACCATAATCAATAGTAAATGTATTAATTTTATTTTTTAAATCCCTTCTCTTCTCTACTAGCTCTCTAACTAAACATACAATAGAAGATGAATCTAATCCTCCACTCAATTCTATTAAAACATTGTTACTAATGTTAAAATTTCTATAAACTGATTCCATTAATAAGCTTTTAAAATGCTCAAAATAGTCATCCTCGTTTTTATAATTTACCTTTTTTATATTTGAGATATTCCAATAATTTACTAATTTAGCATTTTCATCGTTTATAATTAATATACTACCAGGCATTAAACGCTTAATATTTTTATACGGAGTAAGGTGTTGTTCAAAAAGGCCAAACGTCAAATATTCTGAAAAATATACATCATCCAAATCACTTCTTACTAAATTATATTTTAATATATTACTTAAGTTAGTCGCTAATACTACTACATTATTATAAATGCTATAAAATAATGACTTAATACCTATAGAATCTCTAACGCATATTAGTTGTTTTTTATTTCCATCCCAAATAATAAAAACAAATTCTCCATTAATTTCCTTTACAAAATCAATACCAAACTTTTTATAAGCTAACAATAATACTTCATTTACATTCGTTATATTAATCTTATTTACTTTTCTAGCTATTTCATTAATATTATTTACTTGCCCATTGCCTACAATTAAATAATTATCTTCTCTATGTACACTTATCATATTTACATTATTTTGTTTAATTTCCTTATAAAATATTGCACTTTTTTCGCTATTTAACTTTTCTGATAAAATAAGTTGAATAGATTTATCGTTTACCCACTTATATATTATGTTATTTAATTCAAGGTTTTTCGCTATATCTTTCCTATTTAAAATTCCTACTATTTCGTTCATATTACATTCCCTCAAATCTCCTCTATAACTGAATAATCTTTCTTATTAAATTCTATATTGCTTAATACAATACCATTATATTCCACCCAAGCATGAGCGGAAAACGGATATTTACATACTCCAATCTTTAATTTAGCATTATAAATATTCTTCTTTAACAATAAATAAAACAATATCAAAGATTGTTCCAAACATTCAGCTGAATATATTTGAAAAATATTTACATTATCAATTTGCTGTTTGATATATAATACATCTAAAGAGTTTTTTTCATTTGCTGGTCGATTCTTTAAATAAGTCCTTGCTTTCATCCTCTTTAAAAAATTCAATATTCTTCGTAAACCAAAAATATATAACAAAATTTTAATCACTATAAAATAAATATATATCTTGACAAATTGAATACATTTACCTATTTTCAATTCACTCTCCACCTATATTGTTTTATTTTTTTATGTTATTATTTGCTTCAAAAGCTAACCTCAGCACTTTTTTAATTTTTAAACCCATCACTTTTTATAAAATTATTCAAAATCAACTCATCGATTAAATTTTTCACATCACTTTCTAATCTAGATATTTCCACATCATATTCTTCCATAAGTGTGTCTATAATTTCTCTAACCATCTTGCCTTCAGAAATAAGTATCCATATTCTTGAAGCCACCTCATCTAAACCAAAAAAAATACCTCTTTTATTATCTAATAAAATAACTTCCTCATTATTAATAACCCAACTAATATGGTCTAATATTTTATACCTAATTGATTCTTCATCCAACATCAGAAGAATTAACCTTCTTTCTTTTTCATATTTTAAACGTTACTATATATTAATTTTCGCCTCAATTATAATTTTTTTTTATTTTTCTTCAATACTCTAAAATACCAAAAATAGTCCATATTTAGCGATTATATCATTTTATTGTTAATTTTCTCTCTTTTCCTCACTTTTACTCACTGTATCACCAATTTACTTACAATTTCGCGGAAGGAAAGATACAGAAAGATAAATGGTCAGCCGATGCTGTTGTTGGTATTAAACCCTTAAGTTTAAATTAAAACCAAAGAAAGATTTGACGTTCGCTTAGGTTCAAAGCCTGCGCAGCTTCCCTGATAGTCAATATTCCATCAATGGTTTTATTGATAACGATTAATTTTTGTACTTCTCTTTTTGTCATACAATATCGTTCCTTTCTCATACTGACATTATTACAGAATACTTTTAATATGACAATATCATAGAATAACAACAAAAAATCACAAAATATATTGACAAATCGTATAATTTTATATAAAATAAACTTGTTAGCACTCATCAGTTTTGGGTGCTAATACTCATTATTAGCCGATTTTATACTGTTTCTAATATCCATATCTCTTTATAATCTGTGTGCGCCATTTATATCATTTATATAAATTCAATTAAATAAAAAGAGGAGGGGGTTGCATATGGTAAAGGCACTTCTTCTTGCAGGAGGTAAAGGTACAAGGTTGCAGCCACTTACTTATAAATTGCCTAAGCCAATAGTGCCCATCATGGGTAGACCTCTTCTTGAAAGGGTTATAATGAATTTAAAATCCAATGGTATCGATGAGGTAATTATAAGCACGTTTTATAAGTCCCAGCATATTAAAAATTATTTCAAAGATGGACAGGAGTTAGGCGTAAAAATCCACTATGTCTCCGAAATATCGCCGTTAGGTACCGGTGGTGCAATAAAAAACGCAGAAAAGTTCTTTGACGATACTTTTGTCGTTTTAAATTCTG
Source organism: Caldanaerobius fijiensis DSM 17918 (assembly GCF_900129075.1). Classification (NCBI taxonomy): domain Bacteria; kingdom Bacillati; phylum Bacillota; class Clostridia; order Thermoanaerobacterales; family Thermoanaerobacteraceae; genus Caldanaerobius; species Caldanaerobius fijiensis. The sequence goes on along the minus strand of NZ_FQVH01000009.1, from coordinate 47,592 downwards.
ATATAGTCAGTGATATCAATTACCGGGAATTAATAGAATACCACAGGAGCAAAGACGCCCTTGCGACCATCGCTATGACAGAGGTAGATAACCCATCTCAGTATGGCGTCATAGAATTTGATGATGACAATTACATAAAATCTTTTAAAGAAAAACCCAGACCCGGTGAATCCAGTTCCAGCTGGATAAATGCTGGCGTGTATGTTTTTCAGCCGGAAATATTTGACGAAATCCCGGCTAAAAAAGCCATTTCCTTGGAAAAAGATATCTATCCGACTCTTTTACAAAAAGGATACAGGCTGGCCGCTTATCAGTTTTATGGGTACTGGCTGGACATAGGGACAGTGGAGAAATATACAAAGGCCCACAAGGATATATTGAGTAGAAGGTGCGATTTCTGTCGGTTTGATGGTAAATCAGAGGATAGTGACAATGTGATTGTAGCAGAAGGCGTAAAAATTCACCCTGAAGCAGAAATTATAGGTCCTGTATATATAGGCAAAAATACGGTGATAGAGGCCGGCGCAAGGGTAGGTCCTTATTCTGTCATAGGTGAAAATAACCTCATAAGCAAAAACAGCAGAATCATTGGCAGCATATTGTGGGATAATGTTATCGTAAATGACGGCGCAGAGCTGATAAACACTGTGGTAGTTTCAGATTGCTGCATAGACTCAAACAGTCGTATTTCCCATACCGCTTACATCAATGACGTCTACACAGAAGGACTGCAGCTTATATAACAGCAATTACTCTAAAAAGCACAATTTAAATTCCAATCTGAAAGGAGGGACTCCTGGTTCTTATTTAAACCAGATGTGTTATGGTACGGAATATTGGTAAATGCGCTAAAATTGCTTTTCTTACCACATATCCACCTAGGGAATGCGGTATAGCTACATTTTCTCAGGATCTAGTAAGAGCTTTGAAAAAAATCAATTCTGGCTTTAATATAAATGTGATCGCTATAAATGACAACCACTATGATTATCAAGAAGAAGTGTTTTATGAAATCAACCAGCACAGCAGAGGCGACTATATCCAGTTGGCCCGCAAACTCAACGATTCCGATGTAGACATTTTAGTGATAGAACACGAATACGGGATTTTTGGCGGAAATTGCGGCGAATACCTTCTGGACTTGCTTGAAAACATCAAAATACCTGTCATTACATGTTTGCACACAGTACTGTCAAATCCTTTTTTTGAAAAGCAGAAAGAAATATTGATGGCAATTGGCAAAAAGAGTGCAAAAGTTGTTACAATGGCTCATAACACGGTAGAATTGTTGACCACGATTTATGGTATAGATAGAAGCAAAATAGAGGTAATACACCATGGTGTCCCGTATAAAGATGTAGTGCCAAGAGAAAAGTTAAAAGAAAAATACGGGTACAGTGGAAGACCCGTGATAAGCACTTTCGGATTGATAAGCCCCGGAAAAGGGCTGGAGTATGGGATTCAGGCAATACAAAAAGTGGCTCAAAAATACAATGATGTGCTCTATTTAATCCTGGGGCAAACCCATCCCAACATAAAAAGAGAATATGGCGAAAGTTACAGGGAAAAATTAATTGAACTGGTGAAAAGCCTGGGCTTAGAGAATAACGTAAAATTCGTAAATAGATATCTAACCAAAGATGAAATAATAGAGTATCTCCAGCTTTCAGATATATATATGACACCTTATTTAGGTAAAGAACAGGCTGTAAGCGGAACACTGGCTTATGCTGTTGGATATGGCAGGGTGGTGGTATCTACCCCTTATAAGTACGCCGAAGAGATGCTGGCAGATGGCAGAGGAATGTTGGCTGATTTTATGAATCCAGACTCTTTAGCAAAGTGTATATTATATGTACTTGATAACCCTGAAGAAAAAAAGAAAATGGAAGAGAAAACATTGAACTTCGGAAAAAATATGACATGGGAAAATGTGGCAAAGCGGTACATCGACCTTTTCGCGGCAATAATAAATAGCTCAAAAAAGGTAGGTGTTGCTTGATGAATTCCACAACTCTAAATACCAATCACCTTTTTAATTTGACAGATAACGTAGGGATTTATCAGCATTCTAAATATTCAGTGCCAAACCTTAAAGAAGGGTATACCACAGATGATAATGCCAGGGCCCTGATAGTTGCCGTGGCCCTGTATGAAAACTACAAAGATAAAAAATATCTGGATCTAATCTACAGGTACATGTCCTTTTTACTTCACGCTCAAAACGAAAATGGTAAATTCAGAAATTTCATGGACTATGAGAGAAACTTTAAAGATAAAGAAGGCACAGAAGATTGCTTTGGAAGGGCTATATGGGCCATAGGATATACCCTGGCTGATAAAAATATACCTTGGGGGATAAAAAATACATGCGGTCACATGATGATAAGGGCATTACCCGATATACGGGATTTAAAATACGTGAGAGGAATGGCTTATACCCTTATTGGCTTAAGTTACGTAGATTTATACATTAAAGAGAGTACAGTTGACAACAACAATGAAAATATGGGAGAGGTATTTTCAATTAAAACATGGGATATAAAGGAATTGATGAAACTTTTAGCTGATAGGTTAGTAGATAAATATAAAGAAAACAAAGACGAAGGCTGGTACTGGTATGAGGATATAGTAACCTACGGAAATTCAGTATTCCCATGGGCGCTGTTTGAAGCCTATAACATATTTGAAGAGGAAAAATATTTAAATGTAGCTCAGGAGAGCTTAAAGTTTTTAGAAGATATCTATTTTAGAAACGGCTACTTCAAGCCTGTAGGATGTAAGGGATGGTATAAAAAAGGCAGTAAACCTGCAGATTTTGACGAACAGCCCATTGAAGCCAGCGAAACCGCATTGATGTATTTTAACGCATTTAAAATATTCAATGATAAATACTTTTTAAATATGGGCATTCAAACCTTTAACTGGTACCATGGAGAAAATTCTCTCAAGGTAAAGCTCATTGATGAAGATACCGGTGGGTGTTATGACGGTATAACTGAAAACGGCATAAACTTAAACGAAGGTGCAGAAAGCCTCCTCTCATATTTGATGGTAGCGTTAGAAAAAGATAAGGTTCAAAATCTACAGCGGGCGTGGCAATAACTGCCCACAACCCGCCGTATTACAATGGTTATTCTTTAAATCAAATTCCCAACAGCTTTGACGCGTATTCTCACAGCATTTCCTGGAAGATAAGCAAGCGGAACATCTTCCACATAAACAATGTCTACAGAAGCAGGATCAGCACCAGCTTTAACAGCTTCAGATATTGCTAACTTCTTCGCATCACCAATTGCTTCTTCGCGTGACATTTCATTTAATGCATAAATGCGATCTACTTCACCACTAACCTGGGCAATTGCAGCTCCCAGCGCGTTGGCCACGCCAAAATTTTGTGGTCGAACTACTTCACTTACACCATCGATATCATCACCAACAAGAATACTGCCGCCACCGACAAGAATAAGGGGTTGCGGTTCTTTACGGGTTTTTATCTTATCGATCGCTTCTTCAATCATCTTTTGCATTTTATCGTAAGCTCTTTTAGCAAACTCTAAAGGTAAATCTTTGACTTTTTCTCTGTCTCCAATATTTGCCAACCCCAAACGTACTGCTATGTCCGTGGCCGTAACCGTGTTTCCACCAAAAACAAGAGCCTCTTCCGTTATCCGATAGCCAACGCTGTCAGGTCCGATTTTAACCTCTCCATTCTCTTCCCGAACAATCGAGCCACCACCAAGACCAATCGAAATCAAATCTGGCATCCTAAAGTTAGTTCTGACTCCGCCAATTTCTACTGCAATTGAGGATTCCCGTGGAAAACCTTGGGCAAGAATACCTACATCACTGGTAGTACCACCTACGTCCAGAACCATAGCATTCTCAAAATTGCTGAGAAAAGCCGCCCCGCGAATACTGTTGGTTGGACCACAGGCAATAGTCAAAATTGGATAGCGTATAGCATAGTCTATTGACATCAATGTACCGTCATTCTGACAAAGGAACACCTTCGCATTGGTAATCCCTTCACGAACCAATGCTTCTTTAAAACTATTCGCCGTAGTTTTAGCAACTTCTACCAATGCAGCATTTAATATAGTAGCATTCTCTCTTTCTATAAGGCCAAGGGAGCCGATTTCGTGAGAAAGAGAAATGGGAATTTCACCAAGTTCTTCCCGTAGTATCTCCTGAGCCCTTAATTCATGCTGATTGTTTACTGGTGAAAAAACCGAAATTATTGCAATGCTCTCCACTTTGCCTTTAATTTCTGCGGCAATTTTCCTGAGTTCATCTTCATCCAATGCACCTATTTGCCTTCCATCAAATTCGTGGCCACCAGCAATTAGATAATAATAATTTCCTATAGCTTTAACAAGGTCATCAGGCCAGGCAACCAAGGGCACAATCGCCTCGGTTGCAGGGCGCCCGATTCTAATAATCGCTGTTTTGCAGAGCCGTTTACGCTCTACAATAGCATTGGTTGCATGGGTGGTACCCAGCATAGCATATTTAATCTTCTTGCGATCAACCTTGCTTTTTTCCAAAACCCGAGTCAAGGCCTCAAATATCCCACTGGAAACATCTTTTGTTGTCGGAACCTTCACGCTTTCTACCAGCTGCAAATTTTCGTCAACCACTACTGCATCGGTATTAGTACCGCCAACATCAATTCCTATCCGATATTCCATTTCTACTACCTCCCTTACTCCTTAATAAGCTCTTCAATAGGAACGTAATCAACATCATATCCAAAATAACGCGGCCCAACGGTAGCTATACCTTTTTCGCTTCTCCATTTTTTATCACATGGAATGCCAAGAATAAATATCCGTTGGCCATAACGCAACCCTTCAGTTGTAATAGGCGTCGCTGTATGCGCATCTACCGTACAGATGAGATCAGGCACTGTAGCCACAATCTTTCCATTGCGACGAGCTATTAAATTTTCGTTCTGGAAGTCAATTATCATTCTCTCACCTTTATACTGGTCAATTCCTTCTATATGGGCTTCACCTCGAACAAATCCGCCAGTAGTGCGCCTTTGAACATCAGAAATTTTTCCTTTAAAGAGGATATATCCCCCAGTAGCACTTAAAAGTGCTTCAATGGGATCACTGCCATTCTTACGAGCTTCTCTAATCGCTCGACCAATTTTGGCTGAGTATGTTACTATGTTTCTAATGCCGGCCTGTTTTAAATCTTTACCTCTCATTGGATAAATGGCAACCATAACTGATCCACCCATAACCACTGTAGCATTCCTAGCAAGGCTTTCTGTCCAGAAATTATTAATAGTATTAAGTAACAAAGAATTACCTTTCTCATCTGCTAAGACCATAGGTGTTGCTGAGATACCATATAAGTGGAAAGTAACCATCTGCAATTCTGGAAAAGCCCGTCCCATTCCATCAACGTCTACAAGCGGAAGCCTTTTCTCTGCTGCCACGGCTATTGGAATCATTGAATTAACCCCACCCGCTTCAATGGGGATAACGGCATAAACCTCATCTTCAAGGTAGCTTTGCAAACTGTCAAATGCCTTAAAAATTTCTTTCCCTGATGGGATTTTTTCTACTAATACCGTTGGCGCTCCCATCATCGCTGCAGGAACTATTAACGCCTCATCTGGAACCTCTTCCACATCAATAAGCTCTACCGGCCCATTCTTTTTTAATGCTTGAATAGCCATTAGCTTACCAACGTAGGGGTCTCCCCCACCACCAGTCCCAAGAAGTGCAGCTCCGACTGCAATATCTTCAACCATTTGTACATCAATCTTAGTCATTTCTATTCCCCTTTTCCTAAAGTTTAATATATTTTTTCATTGATAAATTTTGCGTTTTTATTTGGCACTATAACCATGTATAACTTCATTAATAAATAGTATACAATCATCCCAGCTAATAAAGAATTTAATGTCGGATTTAAGCCTCCTTTGAAGAAATACCCAATTAAAAAGGCTATAACAAGGCTAACTATGGCGATAGGATTCCAATCTTCCAAAACTTCAGGCAACTGGCCCTGTTCTCTTGATTCTTCCAATTCATGACGATATCTTCTTAATATAAAGTAATCTACTACCATGATACCTCCAATAGGTGGAATTGCAGTGCCAAGGATAGTTAAGAAATTAACAAATCTATCCAGTATCCCTAATATAGAACCTAACGTTCCTAAAAGTCCAATAATAATCGTTAAAACAGCCCTGTTCATCTTAATTCCAAATACCGCATCCAAAAAATTAGATATCCCTAGAGAAGCAGCATAAAGATTTAAATCATTGATTTTAATAGTAGATAATATCACCAGTGCTGCAGCAAGCCATCCTCCCAGATCAAGAGCTATAGTCACAACATCCGCACTCTTAACTGCATGGGACATCAAAACTGCCAAAAAAGTAACCAACAATTCTCCACCAAAAATACTGAGAAGCGTCATCCAGAAAACATCTTTAGCATTACGATTATACCTGGATAAATCAGGTGTAATGACTGCTCCAATCATAAAGCCGCCAGCAACAACTGTTATAGCAACACCAAGACTTAAGTGGGGACCAGGAGGAGAAGAATTCATAAGGGTATTAATGTCATATTTACTCAATAACCTATAAGTAGCAATACCCATTGCAAGCAAAAAACCCGGAACAGCAATGTTGGCAGTATAGCTCAACATTTTATAACCATAGACTACTAACAAAGTGATTGCCAGCCCTGTTAATAAAGACATGATTTTAATATCTATAATGCCACCTAAAGCCTTATTCATACCTTGAGCAAAAACCGAATTTTGAACACCAAACCAGCCAATACACGAAATACCAATAATCAGGCCAATTAAACTCGAACCCAATCGACCAAAACCACTCCAGCGGGTTAAAAGCGAAGTAGATAGCCCTTCCCACGTTCCAGCAACCCCACACAAAAAACTAATAACTTCTAAAAGTACTGCTCCTAGTAATGTAGCTATCAAAGTTTCCTTTAACGTCATACCATAACCAAGTGTTGCGCCTACAATAAATTGAGAGAGAGTAACTACAGCTCCAAAGCGGATCATAAACACTTCCCACATTGGACGCCGTGCTTCAGCAGGAACCCTCGATAAAGCAAAATCATCACCTTTCATTATGTTGCAATCCTCCTTCGTATTAACATGATTTCATTGCAAAAAGTATCAGCTACCGTATAGATATACACCTATTAAATTTTTTTAATAACACGTGAGTTTATTATATATCATTAAATAAATTTGTCAATAAAACCAAGTCGCATTTATTAATAAATTTTAATAAGTACAAAAATATAATTACTTTGCACACGAAAAAACCGGCATATTAGTTGCCGGTCTTTTTAATCCTGATCAGTCTACTGTCAAAGTCCCCTCTCATATCAACGTTTATGCCTATATTCATAAGTGCCTTGCCGCTTATTTCCCTATCATAACCCTCTACAGCATAAAGGGCGTTTTCGTCAAGTCCTTTCAATCGTATGGCAGGAAGTTCGTCACCGAAACTATTGGAATGAAGGAATGTAAACAGGATTGCCTCAGCCTTATCCTCGCTTACATACATAAAGGCAGCAACCTTGCTGTTCCTCGGCGATAAAAGCCTGTACTGCTGACCGTGCTGTATAATCGGCCTTATTTCCTTATACAGGCTTATGAGCTCTTTAGCCTCCTGCTTTTCCTCATCACTTAGCTTCATTAGATCCACACCTATGCCCAGATTGCCCATCATGCTTGAATGGAACCTGTACCTAAGAGAAAGTTTTCTTCCATTGAGCCAGTTGAGTCCATCGGTCACCCATGCCTCCATTATCTTAGCGCAATACGCGTAAGAAAATCCTTCCTGTATCTTCAACCTATCAAAAGCATCGGTGTTATCGCTGGTCCATACCTGGTCAAAATACCTCAATATCCCTAGATCCACTCTTCCGCCTCCGCCTGAACAGGACTGGAATACCACGTCAGGGTGCTTCTTCCTGAGCCTATCCACGATCTCATATACCCCCTGCACGTGCCTCACCCATATCTCTCTCTGTTCCTCTTCAGGCGCTGAAGGATATCCCGGCTCACTGAAGTTGCGGTTCATATCCCATTTTATAAACTTTATATTATATTCAGATAGCAATCTGTCCATAAAGTCATATATGTATTCCCTTACATCTTCTCTGGCCAAATTCAATATAAGCTGATTGCGGGCCTCTGTTCGCTCTCGGGTTGGAAAATGATATACCCAATCGGGGTGTTTTCGGTAAAGGTCGCTGTCAGGGTTCACCATTTCAGGCTCTACCCACAATCCAAAATCCATACCCAGGGCGTTTACCTTATCTATTAATGGTTTAAGCCCATTGGGAAACTTTTCTTTATTTACATACCAATCTCCAAGGCCAGCTTTATCGTTATTCCTTGCTCCAAACCAACCATCGTCCATCACAAAAAGTTCCACTCCTAAAGATGCAGCTATTTCTGCCAGTTTAATCTGTCCTTCTTCGCTTATATCGAAACCGGTAGCCTCCCATGAGTTATATAGAACTTTTCGCAAGCTGTTTCTATGATTTTCAGGCAGAACGTATTTAAGCTGATATGAGTGGAGATTTCTGCTGGCCTGACCAAAACCTTTATTGGAAAACCCTACTATAAATTTAGGCGTAACAAACTTCTCTCCAGGCTTTAAATGCCACGCAAAGTCAAAATCGTTAACACCTGCACTGACTTTAATTAAATTGAAGTTGTCCCTTTCAATGACGATTTTCCAGTTTCCACTCCAGGCCAAAGCTCCAAAGTAAACATCGCCGTTGTCTTCTGTAGCCTCCGCATTTTTATCCAGGGCAAACCAGGGATTTGCATGATGGCTGGTAGTTCCCCGCCTGCTTTCCAGCACGATCTTTGTCTCAGGAACCATCACCTGGTTTAGCTGGGTTTCGCCAGCCCATTTGCCGGTAAGATACGAAAGCCTGTATGATGTTTCCCTGGGAACGTATATAGAACCTGATAACACATTTTCCAGCCTGATGCCTTGCGTCCCTTTATTTATTATCTCAGCATATCTTTCAATGAGGTCACAATCTTCTATCACCGTATAATGAAGTCTTACCTCAAGAGGATAATAAACATCTTTCAGTATTACCGTCAGCGTATTGTCCTTTATATCAAAACTATCGTATTTAAGGACCACATCTCTTACGTTGTCGTGAAATGTGGCTTTAATGCATGGCTCGGTATACTTTATCTTAGACCACGCCATATATTCTTCTTTGCTCCTGCCTTCACCGCTGGTAAATGATGCCCAATCCCTGGAATTACGCGCTTCAGGGTAGTCCGATATATACGGAAGCTTCTCATCAAAATATATGTTGTTGATTAATCCTGTTTCGCTAACCCCCAGCGCATACGAAATATTACGGGCTTCTAAAACCCAGATTTTTCTATTTTCATCATACTTTATCATAGACAAACCTCCATTTATATGTTATTTTGCACTCATTATATTATTGAATTATATATTGTGTAAATAGAAAGATGTAGGCTTTTTATGTATTATAGTTAAATAGCATCTGTTGAAACGTTGTGTATACAATTTTAAAAGATTATCTGTCATGGCCAGAAGATGAGCATTGGGAGATAATAGATGGAAACGCATATCTTATGGCTCCACCACCAAGAATCCATCAGGAGATTTTGGGGGCCATATTCAATCAGTTTTACAATTATCTTAATAATAAATCCTGTTTTGAATGAGTATAGTATAAAAAAAGAGAGCATGTTCATATCTAAACATGCTCTCTTTATCGTATATTACATCATGTCCATTCCCGGATTTGAAGCGGGTGCTGCCGGTTCTTTCTCTGGAATATCTGCCACAACAGCTTCTGTGGTGAGAATCATGGCTGCAATACTTGCAGCGTTCTGCAATGCTGAGCGGGTAACCTTTGTAGGATCAACGATACCGGCTTTAATCATGTCTACATACTCTTCCTTATATGCGTCAAAGCCTACGCCTGGTGGTGAGTTCTTTACCTTTTCTACTACAACAGAACCTTCCAGACCTGCGTTAAACGCAATCTGCTTAACAGGTTCTTCCAGAGCCTTCATCACGATCTCAGCACCTGTTCTTATTTCGCCCTCTAAGGATTCAACCACTTTTTGAACAGCAGGTATGCAATTGATAAGTGCCGTTCCACCGCCAGGTACTATACCCTCTTCAACAGCAGCCCTTGTTGCAGACAAAGCATCTTCGATTCTATGCCTCTTCTCCTTGAGCTCTGTCTCGGTCGCCGCACCAACCTGGATCACCGCTACGCCACCAGCCAATTTTGCCAGTCTCTCCTGCAATTTCTCTCTATCATAATCCGATGTGGTTTCTTCTATTTGTACCCTGATTTGCTGGATTCTGTTCTTTATCTCCTGTTTGTCGCCGCCACCATCGACGATAGTGGTATTCTCTTTGTCAACCCTTACCTGTCGAGCGGTACCCAGCATGCTTATATCAGCTTCTTTTAGATCATAACCCAGCTCTTCAGAGATCACCTGACCACCTGTGAGGATAGCAATATCTCTGAGCATTTCTTTTCTCCTGTCACCAAAGCCAGGTGCCTTTACACCTACACATGTGAAGGTACCGCGCAGTTTGTTGACAACCAGTGTTGCCAGTGCTTCACCTTCGATGTCATCAGCAATGATCAAGAGTTTCTTACCTGTTTCTACGACCTTCTGTAACAACGGCAAGATTTCCTGCACATTTGAAAGCTTCTTATCAGTTATGAGGATCAGAGGATCGTCCAGCACAGCCTCCATTTTCTCAGTATCTGTCACCATGTAAGGCGATACATAACCCCTGTCAAACTGCATACCCTCAACTACTTCAAGGGTTGTACCCATGGTCTTAGACTCTTCAACGGTTATAACGCCATCTTTACCAACTTTCTCCATAGCTTCAGCTATGAGGTTTCCAATTTCCTCATCGGCCGCTGATATAGATGCAACTTGTGCAATGGCCTCTTTGGATTCTACGGGGTGAGATATTCTCTTTAATTCCTCAACAGCTGCCTCTACAGCTTTCTGCATACCTTTTCTGATCAGCATGGGATTGGCGCCTGCTGCCACATTTTTCATGCCTTCTCTTACAAGTGCCTGTCCTAAAAGGGTAGCTGTAGTTGTACCATCACCAGCCACGTCATTAGTCTTTGTGGCAACCTCTTTTAACAGCTGTGCACCCTGGTTTTCAAAAGGATCTTTCAGCTCTATTTCCCTTGCAATAGTAACACCGTCATTGGTAATGGTAGGAGAACCGTATTTTTTATCCAGTACTACATTTCTCCCCCGAGGTCCCAATGTTACTTTTACAGTATTCGCTACAGCATTTACGCCTCTCTCTAAAGCTCTTCTAGCTTCTTCTCCATATAGAATCTGCTTTGCCATCTCTTTCAACCTCCTTATGCGCGTTTTTAATTAAGAATAGCTAATATATCACTCTGTTTCAAGATGAGATATTCCTGACCATCCAGTTTTACTTCCGTACCGGCATACTTTGAATAAATGACTTTATCGCCAACTTTTACCTCAAGCTCCACCTTTTTGCCATCTATGTATTCACCGGTACCAACGGCAACGACTTCACCTTGCTGTGGCTTTTCTTTTGCTGTGCCAGGAAGTACTATGCCGCCAACTACCTCTTCTGCTTCGATAGGCTTTATAACAACTCTGTCCCCTAATGGCTTAATATTCATACTCCCTACCTCCTATCTCAATTTTATTGGCATTCATTTATTAGCACTCATCATTATCGAGTGCTAATCACATAAACTATGATAGACTAAAAAAAAAGAGAATGCAAATCTCTTTATAGTTAATATTCCACCATTTTAGCCAATTATACACCTTTATATCAACTTTTTAGGTCTTTTTCTTCGTTTTTCTCTGTTTTTTTCTCGTTTTCTTTTATTTCTATCGACTGGGCCTCAATCTCTTTATTGTTGTCCTGCCTATCTTCCCCCTGATTTCTTAAATAATTTAGTAACTTGTCAAAAGCCTCTTTCTGCTGGTCATTCATTAGGGTTTTAACGTTGTTTAAAAATCGCTCTTTTTCATCCCCGGAATCAGATCTCATGATATTGTTTTTATCCCCTTTTCCTTTGTTATCCTTATCATTTATAACAGATTCAGCCTTTGTAACCAGGTCTATTATCTTTATATTCTTAATTAATTTATCGAGTTTTCCCTCATCGTCTCTAAAAATAGGTTTAAATAATTCTATGATCTTTGCCATCTTATCTACCTGGCTGATGTGCTCATCGCCCATTATGGCCTTTATTTTATCGACATATTCATTCCAGTTGCTCATCAAGCCATCCAGCACTTCTAATAAATTTAATGAAAAATCAAATAACTCCTGTTTATCCTCAGCTATATGGGATTTTACTGCTTTCAGCATCTCGATCTTATTTTTTCTTTCTTTTCTCACATCTTTTATTTGATGCAAGGCTTCAGATTTATTAACATTGTTCAACCGTTTGTAACAATCATAGATATTTACGCTGTTTACGTAAATCTCCGATAATATTTGCTCGTATTCTGGTAAGTAAGGCTTTATACTGGACATAAGGTCTCTCAACTTATAAAAGTGTTCTTCTTTTAAGTGAATCTCCGGTACTTTAAACTTAGGTATATCTTCATCTTTTCCATCCTTCCTATCCTTTTCCCCTCTCATTAAAGGCAAAGTTTTTCTAGTTGTGCCTGAGTCGCCTACTTTTTCTTTAAACACCACCAGTAAAAGCAGCAAAAGCAGCATAGCCTCTCTATTCAAGCGAATCCCTCCTTAAATTCACATTTGAAACCATATGTACAGGGCCAGTCCATGCTGGCCCTCATAAATTCCTATTTTTCATTAATCATTGGCACAAAGAAAAATATGAGGAGTATTATTATTATAATCCAGAAAAAGCCTCCATCCCATTTTGCTTCTGGCATCTTGATAACCTCCTTTTTAAGTGGTCTAATACATTATACGGTGGTCACATAAAAGTGTTACTGTAATTCAAGGCCAAATAATCTTCCAAAAAATCTCCTGACGTTTCTTCTCGGCTTATCCTTTGAAACCATTATAAGGATGAGAAAAAAGAAAAGCAGGCTCTCCTCTTCAAAATGTACGTCCAGCATAATGGTCAAAAGCAAGAAAAAAAATAATAAAGTATCTCCCGATATCTTCACATTTTACAACCCCTTCCACCCACGGACTTGCCCTGTTATCCCTCAAAATCACAGAAGGTCCTATCCTGCGATAGGACCTTCTGTAGTGCAGATTAATTGAACCAACCGCCCTGGAATATAATGACAAGCAACAAGAAGAAGAACAACAAGGAACTATTATCTTCAAATAGACCTTCGAAAAATCCACCAAATCCATGGCCGTTAAATATTAAAACAAGTAGCAGGAAGAAGAAGAGTAAAGAGCTGCCATTTTCGAAAAATCCTCCCTGTGTCAATTTATTCTCTCCCATCATAAACCCTCCTTTACTTTGAATTTTGTAAACCTTCATCCTTATCCCTGTGATGATTCATTGGGAAAAATATGAAAAATAGCAAAATTATTATTATGATGAAGAACAGCCAATCGTCGTCCCACCAAAACCATTGTTTGTCTGCCATCTACACCCCTCCTTATTTTTCAAAAATATCGAATCCTGGCATGAATAAGAAGATTATGATTATTATTATGATGATCCAGAAAAATCCACCACCAAACCATTGGTTCTTTCCTGACATGTTCTCACCTTCCTTATTAGAGTATAAATAAATACGCGATTGCAGCAGCGTTTTATCTTGAGCCTAGTTTATAATATGTAGATATCCATTTAAGTGTTACACAAAAGGATGCCTTTTCATAGTATGTATTAAAACAACTATGAAAGGGTGAACATCCATGACAAACCTCCTTTTATGGACCTTACTGGCAAGATTAGCAAAATATCGGATGGCCGGAAGTAAAATAGACAGAAGATTAAAGATCAAAGCCCTAGATAAAAGCAGAAGTAGCATCACAGCCATAGTACAGACAAAGACTCTAAAAAATGATGTAATAAAGCATTTTCAAAACTGTGGCGCAAATATAAAATATGAATTACCTTTTATAGAGAGTTATGTAGTAGAAATACCTTGTGAAAATATAAAAAGACTGGCATCACATCGAGATGTAATATTTATATCCGATGACTCGGAGATTAAAAGTACCCTTAATATCGCTACAAAAGTTATTGGATCTAATATGGTAAATGATTCAGGTTACACAGGAAAAGGTATTGGAATAGCTTTTTTAGATACAGGGGTGTATCCCCACCCAGACCTCACAGAACCAGAAAATAGAATAGTTGCCTTTAAAGATTTTATCAACAAAAAGGAAAAACCCTATGATGATAATGGACATGGAACCCACGTAGCAGGAGATGCTGCCGGCAATGGATATAGTTCCGACGGAAAGTACAAAGGTATTGCGCCAGAAGCTAACATCATAGCCGTAAAGGTACTGGATGCAAGGGGAACAGGAAATACCTCAGACATTCTGGCAGGTATGCAGTGGATATTGGATAACGCTGACAAATACAATATCCGCATCGTATCTATGTCGTTAGGAGATAAAGCTATGCTACCCCCATTTTTGGATCCCATGTCAAGAGGTTGCGAACGGCTTTGGCGAGATGGGCTGGTGGTTACAGTAGCTGCCGGAAATAATGGACCCGATCCTATGACTATAACGACACCAGGCATAAGTCCATCAGTTATAACCGTAGGTGCTCTGGATGATAGAAGAACTGTAGACACGTCCGACGATACAGTAGCAGATTTCTCCAGTAGAGGCCCCACTCCCACAGGTCGGCTCAAACCCGACGTCCTTGCACCTGGTGTAAATATTGTATCTCTTAACCGGAATCCTCTAGCTGCTGGCCCAGGCAGTTTGTTATTGTTCGAAAAATTATACCGCACGGCTTCAGGTACCTCCATGGCAACACCTATGGTAGCAGGCGCAGCCGCCTTATTATTACAAAAAAACCCAAACCTTACTCCAAATCAGGTAAAAAAATTAATGCAAGAAACAGCACGACCGGTAAATGGCGCTGATAAATACTCTGAAGGTTACGGATTAATAGATATAAACGCGATGTTAAAACAGGTATAAAAATGAGCACCTCTACGTCAGGGTGCTCATTTTTACTCTCTATATTTTCTGGCTATCTTTAGACGATTCAAAGCTCTTGCCAAAGCTACCTGTGAGCGTATATACTCTTCTCTGCTCCTCTTCTGTCTCAACCTCTCCAGCGCTCTTTCTCTGGCAGCTTCTGCCCTCTTTATATCAATCTCCTCAGGCCATTCCACCGCATCAGAAAGGATGAGAGTGCTTTCAGGCTTTACTTCCATAAATCCACCTGATATGAAGGCTTCACGCCACTGTCCTCCAGTCAATATCCTCAAAGAGCCTATGCCAATAGGGGCAACCATAGGCATGTGGCCACGCAGTATCCCTAAATCGCCGTCAACACTTCTAACTATTACCATCTCCACATCGCCTTCAAAAAATCTCTTTTCAGGTGTCAATACCTCTAACCTGAATGTTCCCATAAAATCACCCCTACTTCATGCTTTCTGCCTTCTTAAGCACCTCATCTATAGTGCCCACCATGTAAAAAGCAGCCTCAGGAATATCATCCATTTCTCCCTGTACAATCCTCTTAAATCCTTCGACAGTATCCTTCACCGGTACATACCTCCCCGGCATACCTGTAAATGCCTCTGCCACAAAGAATGGTTGCGATAAGAATCTCTGTATTTTTCTCGCTCTGTTTACTATCAATTTATCTTCTTCTGTCAACTCATCCATACCCAATATAGCGATGATATCCTGTAGCTCTTTATATCTCTGCAATATTTGCTGAACACTTCTGGCAACGGTGTAATGTTCCTGTCCTACTACCTCAGGTTCCAGTATTCGTGACACTGAATCCAGGGGGTCCACTGCCGGATATATACCCATTTCCGCTATCTGCCTGGACAAAACTGTAGTGGCATCGAGATGGGTAAACGTGGTGGCTGGCGCCGGATCTGTGAGGTCGTCAGCAGGAACATAAACCGCCTGAACTGACGTAATAGATCCTTCTGTGGTAGATGTTATCCTCTCTTCCAGAGCGCCCAACTCATTCGCCAATGTAGGCTGATAGCCAACAGCAGAAGGCATCCTGCCTAAAAGCGCTGATACCTCAGATCCTGCCTGTACAAACCTGAAGATATTGTCTATAAACAACAACACATCTTGCTTTTCTACATCCCTAAAATATTCAGCCATGGTTAATCCTGTAAGAGCTACTCTCATTCTTGCACCAGGAGGCTCGTTCATCTGACCGAAAACAAACGCGGTTTTATCTATAACTCCAGACTGTTTCATCTCATACCAGAGATCATTGCCTTCACGAGACCTCTCGCCGACACCGGTAAAAACTGAATAACCGCCATGCTCCATAGCCACGTTTCTTATGAGCTCCATTATGAGAACGGTCTTGCCTACACCAGCGCCACCAAAAAGACCTATCTTTCCACCTTTCGCATAAGGCGCCAGCAAATCAATAACCTTTATGCCCGTTTCTAACATCTCAGCGACAGGGCGTTGCCTATTGTACTCGGGTGCATTCCTGTGAATAGGCCAATAATCTGATGCCTTTACTTCACCCAGGTTGTCTATGGGAGTCCCGGTCACATTAAACATCCTGCCAAGTACACCCTTGCCCACAGGCACTTTTATAGGAGCTCCTGTATTTTCAGCCTCCATACCTCTCCTTAGACCATCTGTGGGTGCCAGAGCTACACACCTTACCACATCGTCTCCTATATGCTGCGACACTTCTGCCATGATATCCTTGTCTCCCAGCTTAATTTTTATAGCGTTATTTATATCGGGAAGATTATTCCTATCAAATTTGACATCGATAACAGGTCCTATTATCTGTACGATCTTACCAATATTATTCATGCCTTCACCTCCTTTACAAACTGTTAGCAGCGACTACAATTTCCTGAATTTCCTGGGTAATCTGAGCTTGTCTAGCCCTATTGTACATCAGGGTTAATTTTTTAATCATCTCGTCGGCATTTTTTGTAGCTGAATCCATGGCCGTCATCCTGGCACCCTGTTCACTGGCAAAGGACTCTACCATAGCACCATATATTAAGCCCTTTATATACTCCGGTACCATTTCATTGAAAACTTCCTCTGGCGATGGATGATACATAAATTGGTAGTGATCCGTTTTGTTGATTTTTTCATCTAAATCAAAATTTTTTAGCTCTAAGGGGAGAAGCCTCATCACCGTGGGCTTTTGCGATAGCGCTGATATGATTTGAGTATACACTATATATATTTCATCCAAAAAATCTCTATTATAAAGTTTCAATACAATATCAGCTATATCCCTAGCGGTGTAAATCGTAGGATTCTGGGCCGTATACATAAATTCTACATCAATATTATAATTCTTCTTTGCAAAATAGTCCCTTCCCACATTGCCGATAACCATCAAGTAATTGTTGCTCGTCTTTTTTATATTTTCCTCAGCTAATTTTATCACATTGTGATTATAGCTGCCGCATAAACCTTTATCGCCTGATATGACGATATAACCTACTCGTCTCTCGCCTTTGGACTCTTTGTCGCCAAGGTACGGATGTGGGAACTTCTCGCTGTGCGCCAAAATGTCAGCAATAGTATCCTGTATCTTTCTAAAATACGGCATTGTTGTCGCCAGCTTTATCTGCGCCCTTTTGTACTGTGAAGCAGCAATCAGGTGCATGGCACTGGTGATCTGCCTTGTTTTTTTTACGCTTTTTATCCTTGACATAATCTCTCTACGGCTCTGCACCCTACTTCACCTCGGAAAAATTGGCTTCTTTATACTTCTGTATGGCTTCTTTCATCCTATTTGCCAGTTCTTCGCTTATATCTTTTTTCTCTTTTATTTCCCTTAAAATATCAGGATAATTATCTTTCACATATTCAATAAGACCCTGATGGAACTTTCTAACATCACTGATAGGTATATCTACAAGGAATTTGTTGATGACAGCAAAAATCATCAAAACCTGATACTCCAGCGGCAACGGCTTATATTGTTCCTGTTTTATGGATTCAACGATTCTCTGACCTTGCTCCAACAACTCCCGCGTACTCTTGTCGAGGTCTGACCCGAACTGAGCAAAAACTTCCAGCTCCCTGTACTGAGCCAAATCCAACCTTAACCTTGATGCCACCTTTTTCATGGCCTTTGTCTGCGCTGCACCGCCCACACGGGATACTGAAAGTCCCACATTGATTGCAGGCCTCACCCCTGAGAAAAACAATTCACTCTCTAAGAATATCTGACCATCAGTGATAGATATGACGTTTGTCGGAATATAAGCGGATATATCACCTGCCTGGGTTTCAATAATAGGCAATGCAGTAATAGATCCTCCACCCAAATCGTCACTTAATTTTGCCGCTCTCTCCAAAAGTCTTGAGTGCAGATAAAACACATCACCAGGATAAGCTTCCCTTCCAGGTGGCCTCCTCAACAGCAAGGAAAGGGTTCGATAAGCCACTGCATGTTTTGACAGATCATCGTATACAATGAGCACATCTCTTCCTTTATACATAAAATACTCAGCCATAGAGCACGCTGCATACGGCGCTATATACTGCAAAGCTGCCGATTCACTGGCCGTTGCTGAAACCACAATAGAATAATCCATCGCCCCATGCATCGTCAAAGTATGAACAACTCTCGCAACTGTTGAAGCTTTTTGT
This sequence comes from Caldanaerobius fijiensis DSM 17918, assembly GCF_900129075.1. Lineage (NCBI taxonomy): Bacteria > Bacillati > Bacillota > Clostridia > Thermoanaerobacterales > Thermoanaerobacteraceae > Caldanaerobius > Caldanaerobius fijiensis. The sequence goes on along the minus strand of NZ_FQVH01000009.1, from coordinate 28,772 downwards.
CCTATAGCTACATATATGCATATGACATCCTGATCCTTCTGGTTTAATATGGTGTCAATAGCAATAGCCGTTTTACCCGTCTGTCTGTCACCTATTATCAATTCTCTCTGGCCTCTACCTATAGGTATCATGCTATCTATAGCCAATATCCCGGTTTGAAGCGGAGTGTCTACAGATTTTCTATCAAGAATAGCAGGTGCAGGGTTTTCTATAGGCCGTCTCTCACTTGCGTTTATATCGCCTTTATTGTCTAAAGGCTGACCCAAAGCATTCACCACGCGCCCTATCAGTTGTTCTCCCACGGGAACGTCAATAACCCTATTGGTCCTCTTGACGATCGTTCCCTCTTTTATCCCTTCAGAAGAACCCAGTATAACACATCCTACATTGTCTTCTTCCAGGTTTAAAGCCATGCCGTATTCTCCATTTTCAAATTCTAAAAGCTCGCCAGCCATGCAATTATTTAAGCCGTATACCCTTGCAATACCATCTCCGCTTTCAATGACATAGCCTATTTCCTGTAGCTTTTCATGAAATTCCAGATTTTCTATTTCTTGTTTTAAGATGCTGCTTATCTCTCCTGGCTTTAATTGCATAATATCACCTACTTACATCTACATTTTGAAGTGATTTCTTTACCTCTCTCAATCTGTTTACAACAGAAAGATCCAGAATCCTATTGTCCAACTTTAATTGAAATCCGCCAAGGATACGGGGATCTACTTCATTTTCTATCTTTACAATATAATCTTTTTTTACATTTAGCTTCTTATGAATTTTTTCCAACACTTCAGCATTCAGTGGCCTCGCTGAAACCACTTTCACAACTTTTACATTGTGCATATCCATATACATGCGATTTGCATATTCATAAACATCTTTTAGCTCATCGATGTGGTTGTTTTTAATCAACAACAACACCAGGTTTACGACCCTCGCGTCATAGCCTGAAAGAGCTTTTACGATGGCAGTCTGTTTTTTTTCGTATCCGATAACAGGATTTTTTAAAGCTTCTATATAATTGCTTAACATGCTGCATACTTCGCCTAGTTGAGCAAGGCATAGCTTTATATCAGTGTCCTCGCAGGCATTATAAAATGCCGTACCATATCTTTTTGCTATTATCTCGGCCATAGCTCCAGACCTTCCTCATGGAGTAATTTATCGATGTACACTTCATCTTTAACAAAATCCAGCTGTTGATTTATAACCTTTGTAGCAATCTTTATGCTTATGTCAACTATCTCGTCTTTCATCTCATCCAAAGCCTTCTGTCTGTCGCGCTCTATCTGCTCCCTGGCCTGAGATATAATAAGCTCAGCCTGCTTTTTAGCTTCATTTACGATCTCTTCATGGGTTTTCATGGCCTGCTGCCTTGCCTGTTCTATTAATTCCCTGGATTTTTCTCTGATGTCTGCCAATTCTTTTTCATAGCTTCGCTTGATTTCATCGGCTTCAGATAACTTCTCTTGTGCCTCTCTCAATGATTCTTCAATTTTCGCTGTGCGTTTATCCATAAAATTGGTCACAGGTTTAAAAAGGTACTTTCTAAAGACCAAATAAAGGATTATAAGGTTTGCAATCTCAAAATAAAAGGTCCAGCTGGTAAAGTCAATCAAATTACCGCCTTCTTTCCCGAATTAAATATAAATGTTAAATATCATTTCACCACAAACATTATAAGTATAGCAACCAAAAGACCATATATGGCTGTTGCCTCGGATAACGCCACACCCAGCAGGAATATCTGGTTTATTTTGCCCGATGCTTCTGGCTGACGTGCTACAGCCTCAGTAGCTTTAGCAGTAGCTATTCCAATACCTACACCGGCGCCGAGGCCTGTCAAAGCTGCTATTGCTGCTCCAATTGCTACCAATGACATAATCTCACCTCCTCCCTAGATCTCGTGTTCATTAACAGCTTCAGAGACATACAACATGCTCAGAAATACAAAAATAAGCATCTGAATAAAACCGTCAAAGAAATCGAAATAAAGGCTTAACGCTGCAGGTATTACAATAGGTATAACCCTGTATATCAGTTCCATAATTATAACGCCTGCCAGTATATTCCCATAAAGTCGAACCGTAAGAGATAGAGGCCTTGTAAAAAGGTCTAAAATGCCTAAGAGAGGAATAGGTTTCACAAAAGACACCAGCCAATTTTTAAAGCCCTTGTATTTTATATAAGCTCCTATATAAATAGCCATAGTCATAACTGCTAAGGCCGCCGTTAAGCTTATGTCTCTTGTGGGCGGCTTAAAACCTATAACTCCTATGATGTTAGCAAAAACAAGGAATATCGCCACAGTACCAAAATAAGGGGCAAATGACCGCCATTTTTCTCCGATTAGTTGTCTGGTTAAATTGTTTATGGACTCTACTATAATTTCAAGCACATTTTGAGCGCCACGAGGAACCTCTTCAAATCTTCTCGTCAGCAGGATCATCAACACGATCAATATAGCCATTATAATCCACGTGACGACCACAGTATCAGTGACGGGAATCCCTTTAAACAGAGGAATAGTGAAAACCACTTTAGGCCCTACATCCAAGCTCCCACCTCCCTTGCCAAAATTACAAAATTATCCACTTGATTTTTGAATAAAACTAACAAAATTCATTATACTCCTTTTTATGTATCAATTCAAATACAAAAAAAATTAAAAGTTGAAATAATATCAAGGGATATCGTTTTTTTCTCCTTATAACGCTTATTTTCTCTTTGATTCACTTATTTTCTCTTTAATTCGCTTATTTTCTTAAAATCATACTTTTAAACCTTTTATACGGGCAACGACCTGTGTGCAAGTCCTATAGCCACTTCGTTGAGATTCAAAAGGCCTATTTCAAAGAAAATAGCTACGCTCAGATGCTCACCCCATCTGGCAATGCCGATCTTACCTCCCACATTTAATCCAAAAGCCTTTGGGGCAATCTGTGATAATGCTTCTCTCGTCACTCCTACAATAGCCCCTTCTCCTACATGGGTGTCTTCCACAACACCTTCTCTACGGGCTGCCACAGCTGCCCTCTCCAATATTTTTTTTATAGATCCATTAAAATCCCCACCAAAGTCTACTGCTACAGCTTTTATTCCTCTTTCTTTGTACCTTTGCTTTAGTAACTCTTCTTCTTCACGACTCGATATAGCCATCTTTATGGCTACTTTAGCCACGTCAATGCTTTTCATCTGGCACCATCCCTCAATTATTTATTTTGCTGGTGACATCAACTATTATACTATTAATTTACATGGCCTTTTCTCTCATATAATAAAAAAGATACTGCTGAGCATAACCTGCATAGTCTCCAAATTTTTCTTTAACAAAACGCCTTATGTCATCGATATTATTCTTACTGAAGCCATAGAGATCTGTAAGCACTCTTTTTATCCATACATCTACAGGAAAGGCCTGTGTCTTGCCATATGCAAAAAGTAATATGCAGTCAGCAACTTTATCGCCAACGCCAGGAATCTCTTTTAATTTTAGCCTTGCTTCATTTATGCTCATTTCATAAACCGAATTTAAATCAAATCCATTTTGAACCATCCTGGCAGCTTCTATAATGTACTTTGCCCTAAAACCACACTTGGTTTCTCTTAAAACCTTCTCGCTAAGATTTGCAATACGATCGGGTCCCGGGAATGTATAATAGGTACTCCCCATATAATCAACGGGATTTCCATAAAGCCTGCAGATATTCTCAATAACTCGTTTTATTTGAGGTATCCTGTTATTCGCCGAAATTATAAATGAAACAAGGCATTCCCACGGATCCTGCCTTAATATCCTCAGTCCCTTGCCCATCTCAATGGCTCTATCCAACACCCTATCGCCCTTTAGCGCTTTTGCAACAGCATCATAATCATTTCCCATATCAAAATAATTGTACCAAATAGCCTCAAAATCGTGCTTTGACGTCTCTTTTAAATACAATACTCTGTCGCCGATTTTAGATATATTCAAAACCTTTTCAAAAGCAACTCCCGTATAACTCCCGTCAGGTTCAGCATTCCATCGAAAGCATTGACCACACTCAAATGTATTTTTAAGATCCATGTCAATATCGTATACAATAATTCCTCCGTGTACTTCTTCTACCTTCAAATTCATCCCTCAATCAATATAATATTTGCTATAATATTTTAGCGCTCTAAAACTCACATGTCAAATGCGCCAATATAGCTTCGTTTAATGAATAGCATTAAAATCGATATAAAACCCATTATAGCCCTGGCAGGGTTTGTGGTAAAATTAATCATGAGGTGATTTACATGGCAACAGTTATATTAAACAGGAAAACTCCCGACAGGACAGTGCTTGGACATCCCTGGATATACCGCACAGAAATAGATCGCATTGAAGGTGAATACAAACCCGGCGATATAGTGGACGTCATCGATAAAAACAAACGGTTTATTGGGAAAGGTTATATAAATCTGAAATCCATGATCAGTATAAGGCTGCTCACGAGAAAAGATGAAAAGATCGATGAAGAGTTCTTCAGAAAGAGAATCTCCGATGCATGGGAATACAGAAAAAAAGTCATGGACGATTTGAACTCCTGCAGGATCATATACGGCGAATCCGATTTTTTGCCCGCCCTTGTTGTAGATAAATTCGGAGATTATCTGGTGGCTCAGTTTTTGTCTTTGGGCATGGATATTAGAAAAGATATGATAGTAACTCTTCTTGAAGAAATTATAAAACCCAAAGGCATATTCGAAAGGGATGACGTCCCTGTAAGAGAAATAGAAGGCCTGGAGCAAAAAAAAGGATACCTCAGAGGTTTTTTTGAGCCTATACAGGTATTTACTGAAAACAACCTCAGGTTTTATGTGGACATACAAAACGGTCAAAAGACGGGGTATTTTCTGGATCAAAAAGAAAACAGGGTTTCTATTGCAAAATATGTAAAAGGCGCCCGCGTTTTAGATTGCTTTTGCCATACCGGTTCCTTCGCCGTACACGCAGCCCACTACGGCGCGAAAGAAATAACCGCTGTAGATATATCCGATGATGCACTGGCTATGGCAGAAAAAAATGCCCGTTTAAACTCTCTAGAAGACAGAATATCCTTCGTGTGCGCCAATGTCTTTGATTTGCTACGCCAGTACGTAAGCCAAGGCAAGTCTTATGACGTGGTAATACTGGATCCGCCTGCATTTACCAAAAGCAAAAATACCGTAGATTCCGCCATAAAAGGGTACAAGGAGATAAACCTAAGGGCTTTAAAACTCATAAATCCCGGCGGTTTTCTGATAACAGCATCCTGTTCTCAACATATATCTCCAGAACTCTTTAGAAATGTGATACTGGATGCTGCCGTAGATGCAAAAAGATGCATAAGGCTGGTAGAGGAGAGGTCCCAGGCAAAGGACCATCCTATATTGCCAGGTGTGCCTGAGACCAGATACTTAAAATTCCTGATCTTTCAGGTATTGTAGTCAGCCTTATTTCATTATTTTTCATGCGTCACCTGATGCAGCTCATTGAAAAGCCAGTCATAGGAAATCCTGCCGCTGATCTGGTGCTCTCCTTCAAAGCGATCTCTCGCCAGATTTTGAGGAACACCCAGGAGCTCATAGGCCTTTTTTACTCTCTCATAAGCGTAGTCGACGGCTTTTATTGGAAAGATAGGATCATCGGTACCACTTTCTATAAGCATAGGCCTTGGCGCTACAAGACAGGCGATATCATACATTTCACCGTATTTAAGTATGCCAGGTATATAGTTGTCCTCACAGTGATAAATAGACATAACCGAATCCTTAAAAGTGCATAAGTATCCGCTCACCACTACCGCTTTAATCCTATCCTCAACAGCTGTAGTAAAAAGGGCCATCATGCCTCCTCCTGATATACCCATACAGCCGATCCTGTAAGGATCAACCTCAGGCCTCTCCTGAAGGTAATCCAATGCCCTTATAGTGTCCCATACCCTCATGCCAATGAGGGTTTTACCCATCATCATAGCGTAAAAAGACGCTTTTCTACACGACGTAGCATGAGGTCCTTTGGCTATGTCTTCTTCTTCTCGCCTTTCCCCAAAACCCATGGGCTCTGGCGCTATAACTACCATCCCTCTTCTCACCAGCTCCAGGGCAAAATCCTTATGATAACCTGCAGGAAGGGGACGCGGCATATCTCTATCGGTTCCATCCTCGTTAATACCCACGATATCCTTATTGCCATAACCATGGCCGCACAGGGCTAAAACAGCAGGAACTCTATCTTCTATACCATCAGGAATCAATACATAGGCCGATGCCATAACATAAGGCGCCGTATGGTACAACACCTTCTCTCTGGTATAGCCATTGAAATGCACCTTTTCTACTACTTCAGGGTTAAGATCAACCTTCTCTGGAAAACCACCTAAAAGCTCTATAAGCTTGGTCCTGAAACCGCTTTTCCAGCCTTCAAATTCCCCCGGATGGTTTAAATTAAATTCGTAAAGCGGCTTCAGCTCATCATAAGCTTTCTCCATGGCATACAATGGCCTCATTTCATCTCTCATTTTCCTCTCCCCTTTTATATTTAATTTTTAACTGCCGACTTTAACTTAAAAATCTCTTCTTCTGTCAGTTCTCTAAAGTGCCCTGGCTTTAAGTTTTCATCCAGCAGCAGAGGTCCCATCGATACCCTCTTGAGGTATTCAACTTTTTTACTTAGCGCCAAAAACATTCTCTTGACCTGATGGAATTTGCCTTCAACGATAGTAACGTATGCTTCAGATATGTCCCCTCTTTTCAATATCTCCAGTTCTGCTGGCAAAGTAACATATCCGTCATCCAATTTAATACCCTTTCTGAATTTTTCCACTTCGTTGTCTCCCAATCCGCCAGCAACCCGCACATAATACTTTTTCTCTACTTTTTTATTAGGTGATAGCAACCTGTGTGCGAGGTCCCCATCATTGGTCAAAAGAAGCAATCCCTCTGAATCTTTGTCAAGCCTGCCCACCGGGAAAACTTTAAAGTGTCTGTATTCCTCAGGCAATAAGTCAAGAACCGTTCTTTCCCTATCGTCTTCCGTCGCCGTTATGTAGCCCATTTTCTTATTGTGCATTAAATATATATATTTTCGATACACAAGCTTAATTCCATTTACATAGATCGCGTCAACAGACGGATCCACATGCACTCCTGGATCATCGACAACAGTATCATTTACCATCACATTACCTTGTTTTATTAACGCCTTTACTTCTTTTCGCGTTCCAATACCGCTGTTGGATAAAATCTTATCAAGCCTTTCCATACCATCACCACATTTTTTAATATTATTATACCAATTACTTGTGAGCATTTTAATATTTTTTTTGATTCTGTCAATATTAATTAATGGAGGTGTGATAATGAGGCTGACAGCAGTGTTGTCAAGACAGGAACAGGTGGGTGCTTTAATAGACAATCTAAAAAATATAGGTTATGACAGGCGTGATCTTATCATCACTGATATGAATAATGAAGGCGATTATCGAGAGCCCAATGACAGAGGTAGTATCGTAGATCTTCAAACTGAAAGAGAAGGTTTTGGGGAAAAAGAACCATATAATGAAACGTTTGATTTAAAAGATATCAACGGTGGAATACTCGTATCCCTTGAGACATCAACAAAAGAAGTTTCAAAGGTAATGGAGATAATGGAACAATCAGGAGCCACAAAAATCATAAGAGGCTAAAGGATTGCTTTACAGCAATCCCATAACCTCGCTGTTAAAAACTTGCCACTAAAATATTACAGTATTATTGACCCTTTTAAGACATTCTGTTATAATATATTTAGAATATTGTCTAACTATCTAAAAGTAGAGGTGATGTGAGATGGGATGAGTCTGGTATTTAAGGCTATAACAGACGAAACCAGAAGAAAAATACTGCAAATGCTTAAAAATGGTGATATGACCGCCGGAGAAATCGCAGAGCGCTTTGATATAACAAAGCCCAGTATTTCCCATCATCTAAATGTATTAAAACAGGCAGGTTTGGTGATAGACGAAAGAAAAGGTCAAAACATATATTACTCTCTGAATACCTCAGTATTAGAGGATATCTTAAAATGGGCTATGGATATGCTCAATATAAAAGGTGAGGAGGATCAAAAATGAGTGAAACGAAATATGACGTGGGCTCTGAAATCAAAAAAGATTGGTGGTTAATTGCAATCATAATAATTATGTGGATCATTACCTTTACAATCTATGGTAAATTACCTGAAAAAATACCTACTCATTGGAATGCCGTCGGTCAAATAGATGGATACGGAGCTAAAAGCACTGTATTTATCTTTCCCGCGATAATCACCCTGATATATGCAGGCATGCTTTTTACTCCATTAGTCGACCCGAGAAAAGCCAATTATGCAAAATTTGCTGGCGCCTATAGAATCATTCGAGGACTTCTGGTACTTGTTTTCGTCGCCCTATATTCGGCGTCCACAGGCGCTGCGCTGAGCTATAACATCAAAATAGATAGGGTTATACCTTTGATATTATCCATAATGATCATCGTCATGGGAAACTATATGGGCAAGCTTCGCCACAATTATTTTGTCGGCATAAAGACTCCGTGGACATTAGCAGATGAGGATGTCTGGAATAAAACCCATAGGCTTGGCGGACAGTTATGGGTATTAGCGGGAATAACAGGACTTATAGGATCCTTTATCGGTGGCACGTGGGCTTTTATATTGTTTATAATACCATTAATAGCAACGTCTATTGCAGCCACAGTATATTCATATTTTATATACAAAAATAAATTCAAAGACTAATATCTTAACCGAAAAATACTCCATAAAAAACCGTAAAATCATAGAAGGCTTACCCTCCCAGGTAAGCCTTCTGTACTTGTGGGTTGTCTGCCAGTTCTTTTGCTGGACCTTCCAATGTTATCCGACCTGTTTCTAAAACATAACCCCTATGAGCTATGGATAATGCCATCCTGGCATTTTGCTCTACCAGCAATATAGTGGTCCCGCTCTGATTTATTTCCTTTATTATATTAAATATATCCTTTACAATAATCGGCGCAAGACCCATAGAAGGTTCATCCATTAACAGCAACCTGGGTCTTGACATCAATGCCCTGCCTATTGCCAGCATCTGCTGCTCGCCGCCGCTCAAAGTACCTGCCAGTTGTCCTTTCCTTTCTAAAAGGCGCGGAAAACGCCTATAGACATCTTCCAGGTCTTTTTTTATACCTTCTTTATCAGACCTCAAATAAGCTCCCAGCTCCAGATTTTCCAAAACCGTCATATTCGGAAATATACGCCGTCCTTCAGGTACCTGGCAGATACCCAGTTTTACTATATCAGGAGGAGACATCCTTGTAATGTCCTTTCCATTGAAGATTATACTCCCATTTTGCACCCTGTTTAGCCCGGATATAGTATTGAGGGTAGTAGATTTACCTGCACCATTGGCACCGATAAGGGTCACTATTTCTCCTTCCTCAACTTTCAGTGAAATACCCTGCAAAGCGTGGATAGCACCATAATAAACATGCAGATCTTTTAATTCAAGCATCATATGTTTATACCTCCCCTAAGTAGGCCTTTATAACCCTGGGATCGTTCTTTATCTGTTCGGGGCTACCTTCTGCAATGAGGCTTCCATAATCTAAAACATATATTCGTTCACAGATTCCCATGACCACAGACATATCGTGCTCTATGAGAAGAATTGTGAGATTAAATTCTTTGCGCATCCACTTAATGAGTTCCATAAGTTCCGCCGATTCCTGCGGATTCATTCCTGCTGCAGGTTCATCTAGCAACAAGAGCCTGGGTTTTAATGCTAATGCACGAGCTATTTCCAACCGGCGTTGCTCACCGTATGGAAGGTTTTTAGCGAGGGTATCTCTTTTCCTGTCTAAATTAAAAATTTTAAGCAAATCCAGGGCTTCTTTCTTTAATTGTGCTTCTTTCTTATTAAAAGAAGGTAGGTGAAGAATGGCTTCCCACATGCTATAATTCACATGGGTGTGAAAGGCTAAAAGCACGTTATCCAACACAGTCATATTTTTAAAAAGCCTTATATTCTGAAACGTCCTCGCTATCCCCATACGGGCAATCTCATGAGGTGATGCTTTAGCCAGGTTTATTTCCACTTCGCCGTGTAATGTCAGCGAGCCATTAGTAGGAATGTAAACACCTGTTATCAAGTTAAAAAGGGTGGTCTTTCCCGCCCCGTTAGGCCCGATGAGACCCACGATTTCGCCCTGATGAACCTCTATGTTTACATTGGAAATGGCACTTAACCCACCAAAGGTTTTGGTTAAATCACTGAGTGTTAATAGTGGCGGCATTCCTATCACCTCTTCTTAATACTTTCCACGATAATTCTTTGTTGCCCATGAGGCCCTGAGGCCTGTACAGCATGATAATCAACAACAACAGGCCGTAGAGTATCATACGTATTTCCGGGAAATTCTGAAGATACATAGACAAAAGAGTAAGAACTGCTGCTCCCAGGATAGATCCTGTTATACTGCCCATCCCGCCAAAAACCACCATCACAAGAATATCTATGGACTTCATAAAGCCAAAGGAATTGGGTTTCAACATGTAGAAATAATTGGCGTAAAGAGCTCCTGCTACACCAGCAAAAAGTGCACCCATGGTAAACGCCAATATTTTATAATAGGCGATGTTTATGCCTGCTGATTCTGCAGCAATCTCATCCTCTCTAATAGCAATACACGCCCTACCATAAGACGAATCGATAAAATTACGTATGATCACTATTGTAGCTACCGTAGTGAAGAATATCCATGTCCAATTGGTATATCTAGGTATATCAGGAAGACCACTGGCACCTCCGATGTAATCTATATTTAATGCAATAATACGTATTATCTCGCTCAATCCTAGTGTTGCAATAGCAAGATAATCGCCCCTTAGTCTGAGCGTAGGAATGCCAACAAGTATCCCTATAATGCCCGCTGAAACAGCAGCTGCAATTATACCCAGAGGGAAAGGGAGGTTAAGTTTTAGGGTAAATATTGCCGACATATAAGCGCCTATAGCCATAAAACCTGCATGTCCTAATGAAAACTGTCCTGTAAATCCTGTAATAAGGTTCAAACTAGCGGCCAATATGACATTTATGGCCAGTAAAAATAGATTTAATTGAATATACTCATTAATAATTCCTGCTGATATCAAAATTTGAACTGTAATATATACCAACACCAATACGACCACATTTAAAATTGATACTCTCATTTTTTTGCTCATATACTTACACCTTCTCCACCGTATTTTTGCCCAGGAGGCCTGAAGGCTTGATAAGCAATATGAGGATGAGTATGATAAACGCCACCGCATCTCTGAAATTAGAATTTATATAACCACTTACCAGCGTCTCTATCATGCCCAATAAAAGTCCTCCCATCATAGCACCAGGAATGCTGCCAATGCCTCCAAACACAGCTGCAATAAACGCCTTCAAACCTGGCATAATTCCCATTAGTGGATCTATGGAATTATAGTAAAGTCCAACGAGTACACCAGCCGCCCCTGCCAGAGCCGAGCCCAAAGCAAAAGTAACCGATATGGTGTTATCTACATTTATACCCATCAACTGTGCAGCATCCTTATCTATGGATACAGCCCTCATGGCTTTTCCTATTTTTGTCCGCTGAACGATGAACTGCAGAAGAACCATCAACGCGAGAGATATAACAAGTATATATATCTGCATATTACTTATGCTTATCTGACCACCCCAAAAGGTATATTCGTGATTGACCAGTACTTTAGGAAATGTTCTTGTATCAGGCCCTGCAATATACATAGTAATGTATTCTAGCAGGAGAGATACCCCTATAGCCGTAATAAGCAGTGTTATCCTCGAAGAATTCCTGAGCGGCTTATAAGCTACTTTTTCTATAACTATACCCAATACCGCCGATATGGCCATCGACAAAATAAGAGACGGAACAAACCCAAGGTGAAGAACCGTAGTTGCCACAAAGCCTACATAGGCACCCACCATATATACATCACCATGGGCAAAATTTATAAGGTTGATAATTCCATAAACCATCGTATAACCCAATGCCAGAAGTGAATATATACTACCTAAAAAAAGTCCATTTAACAACTGCTGTATGAAAACTCCCATCAATCTCTCACCTCTTACAATACACAAATTATGCCAAACAGGAGCATCACCTGTTTGGCAGTTTGTCGTTTTTTATGGGTTGATCTTTGTCACAAATACCTGTTTATCGCCTTTCCACTCAACGACGACCACTGATTTTATTGGATTATGTTTGTCATCCACCGATAATGTCCCTGTAACGCCTTTGAAATCCTTAGTCGACGCCAGAGCATCCGTTATTTTCTCTGGATCCGTAGAATTCGCCCTCTTTATGGCATCTGCCAAGAAGTACATCTCATCATAGGCCAGGGCGTGAAACGCATTAGGCTCTTTATTATATTTGGCCTTAAATGCCTTCCTGAATTCCACAACCTTCGGATCTGTGTCATCAGCAGAATAATGGTTGGTGAAATACACTTTATCAAGCGATGCACCTGCTTCCTGAGGCACTACTTCAGAGTCAAAACCATCTCCTCCCAATATCGGCGCCGTTATGCCCATATCTCTTGCCTGCTTGATGATAAGACCAACCTCGTTGTAATACCCAGGAACATATATGACATCCGCATTGTAACCTTTTATCTTGGTCAAAACACTTCGGAAATCTTTATCCTTACTTTGATAGTACTCCTCACCTAAGATCTTACCGCCATTTGATGTAAACACTTCTTTAAAACTCTTGGCAAGGCCTTTGCTATAATCTGATGTGGTCTCAATATACATAACGGCCGTCCTGGCTTTCAAGTTTTCCAGCGCGAATTTAGCCATACTACCGCCCTGGAAAGAATCGTTAAAGCATGTTCTAAAAATATATTTAGCTACCCCATTAGAAGTCAATGTTACATCATCAGCTGTGGCCGAACCGGTTATCAGCGGAATCTTATTTTGGGTAACCACAGGTCTCACCGCTTTTACGTTGCCTGACGTGGCTGGTCCAAGTATAGCTACAACTCCAGCCCCTGCTAATTTTGTTGCTACGTTAGTAGCTTCAGCGGCGTCTGATTTATTATCCTGAATATTAAGCTTTATCTGTTTGCCCAACACTCCACCAGCTTTGTTTATCTCCTCAACAGCTAATTTTATACCGTCTAATGAGGCCTGTCCGTATTGGGCAAGATCATTGGACAATTCATAATCGACGCCTACATTGATGGTATTTCCTCCCTTTGAAGATGTAGATGTACTTTTACAACCTGTCAAAGTGAAAATGATAAGCATTACAATTGCGATAACCGCAGTAAAACGTTTAAACATAATTTTCTCCTTTCTTTATGAATTTAATATATTTGTGATTTTACCGCACAAGTAAATTCCCGCATTTATGACTTTAATATATCAATGTAATAAAATACAGTCAAGTTGCATTTGTTGAATAATTTCAATAATATTTTAATCACACTTCAAAAAAATCTAGATAAATAAAACTGTAGGACTATTGCCCTACAGTTTTACCTTCAAATTTATTTTTCATGGCACGTATAATATATACCCTAGAACCTATTATTGTAACTACATTGGCAACCAATGCTATGATAAGTATCACAAATTCTCCCGACCTGACATCTACAAACAGCAGATTTATAAGGCACATAATCGTAAGAAATATAGAGAAAAACATGATCAGCTTACATAAACCGATCTTTTCGTCACTTCTCATCATTTCACCTCTTTATCCTATTTTCCATGCAGGCACCTTTTCTGCCAGATGACACGAAACCATATCATCTTCATAATTCCTTAAAATTGGCTCATTTTGCTGACAAATTTCTCTGGCATATGGGCAGCGCGGATTAAACCTACACCCCGGAGGTGGACTGGTAGGATCCGGCATATCCCAGCTGCGCAACGGAAGCTGCTTCATATTTCTGGCAATATCCGGATCAGGTATGGGAACTGCCGAAAGAAGCGCCTGAAGATAAGGGTGGTGGGGATGTGATAGTACCTTATTTAACTGACCTGTTTCTATAATTTTCCCCAAATACATCACAGCTATACGGCCGTTCGATGCTATGTACCTTGCAGTAGACAAATCATGGGTTATATAAATAAAAGCAATACCAAATTGTTTATTCAAATGTGCCATGAGGTCTAATATAGATATCCTTAAAGACACGTCGATCATAGATACCGGTTCATCGGCTACTATTAACTTCGGCCTTAAAGATATAGCTCTGGCCATTAATATCCTTTGCCTCTGCCCACCGCTCAATTGGTGCGGAAATTTTTCTAAGTAAAGCTCTGGCGGCGTTAGTTCAACAGTCTCTAATAACTCGCATATTATCTCATAAGCTTGTTTACGATCTTTTGCAAAACCATTTCTTATTATAGGTGCACTCAATGACTGATATATAGTTCTCGTTGGGTTTAGAGCTGCATATGAATCCTGATGTACCATCTGTACGTTCCTTCTAAACTCTTTAAATTCCTTCTTGTTAAGTTTTGAAATATCTTTTCCTTGAAAAATCAGGGACCCTTTTGACGGTTTATATAATCCACAAATAGCTTTCCCTAATGTGGTCTTGCCACAACCGCTTTCACCCACCACAGCTATTATCTCTCCAGGATAGATATCCAAATTGACACCTGAAACCGCTTCAACCGTCTTTGGTTTCCCAATAAAGCCTTCCCTGTGCTCAAATATTATATATAAATCCCTAATTGACATCAGCGGATCCATCTTTTAACGCCTCCTTATCATACAAGTGGCACGCCACCAGGTGCTTATTACCTAAATCCTTCATGCAGGGTTCGTATTCTCTGCAGTATTCATTAGCCAAAGAACATCGTGGGTGAAAACGACATCCTTTTGGAGGCGATATCATATCTGGCGGTAAGCCTTTTATTGCTTTCCGTTTGCTTACATCGTCAAGCAACGACGGCGCTGCATTTAGCAATCCTCTCGTATATGGGTGTTTAGCATTATAGAATATCTCTCTAATATCACCTACTTCTACAATCTTCCCTGCATACATAACCGCCAAACGATCAGCGATTTTAGCCACTATAGCTACATCGTGAGTAAACATCAGCATGGTAATACCCGTATCTTTATGTAATTGCACAAGTATGTCAAATATATAGGCCTGGGTTATCACATCCAATGCCGTTGTAGGCTCATCTAATATAAGGAGTTTTGGATTTAGCAAAAGGCTCAATGCGATTATAACTCTTTGCTTCATACCTCCGCTGAGTTCATGGGGATATGACTTTAAAACCCTTTCAGGGTCCAGCCTTACATAGTCCAATAATTTGGAGGCTCTTTCATATATCTCTTGATCAGTAGCACTCCTATGGGCTTTATAGGTCTCTAAAATTTGATCTTTTATTTTTACTACTGGATTTAAAGAGTTTTGAGCCGCCTGGAAAACCATGGCTATTTCATTCCACCGGTATTTGCGCATTTCTTCCTCGCTTAGCTTTAATAAATCTACGCCTTCAAATAATATTTCAGAACCTTCTACTATAATCCCAGGGGTTTGTACTACATTTAATATCGCTGAAGCAAGAGTTGATTTCCCACTGCCGCTTTCACCCACTACAGCTGTTATCTGGTTTTTATAAACATCCAATGATACACTATCAACAGCTCTCAATACACCTCTCCTTGTATAAAATTCCACTGATAAATTCCGTATCTGTAATATCTCATCCATGATAACCGCCCCTATCCCCTTAATCTCGGATTTAAAACTTCATCCATCCCATAGGCGAAAAACAGACAACCTAATTGAAACAATATAATGCAGACAATGGGTGAAAGCACATAGAATAAAGCATTGGGATCAAATACTCCTCCCGATTGGGATATAGCTAGATTCAACATCATACCCCAGTTAGTTGGTGAAAAAGGTATTAAACCTAACAACATCAATCCAATACTCGCGGTTATAGCGCCTCTCATAATGAATATAAAATTTACGGCTATGTATGAAGTCATATTGGGTAACAGCTCATTAAAAACTATATGAAACACAGGTAAATCCATTAATTTTGCCGCTTCAATGAAGTCTCTCTGCTTTAATGACATTACCTGAGACCTTACAGCTCTGGCCAGACCACCCCATGACCATATACTTAAAACGATAGCAAATGTTACCGGGTCTTGAATACGTATTAAGGCCGATAATATCATCATCACCGGAAAGCTAGGAATAGTGAGCATAATATTAGTTATGAGCATTAATACAATATCTACTTTACCACCTGCAAAGCCTGATATCATTCCTATTAATAGAGCTAAAAAAGTAGTAAAAAGAGCTGCCAAAAATGCGATTATCAATACGTCCCTTGAACCGTGGACAATTTGAGCAAAGACATCCCTGCCCACGTAATCGGTCCCCAAAATATGTTTAGCTGAGGGCCATTGAAATCGCTGGTCAAATCTTGCCGTCATATCTAATTTTACAAAAAAAGGTCCAACCAAAGCCATAATCAAAAAAGCAAACAGGATGATAAATCCGGCCAATGCTCTTTTGTTTCTTTTAAACACCTCGTACATCCTTAACACAAAATCCATAATCCAATCACTCCTCGATTTTGATTCTGGGATCCAGTGAAGAATAAAGGAGGTCAGCTATAAAATTGGCCACGATGACAGTAATGGTTGTGAGCAAAAACAGACCCTGCATTAATATATAATCTCTCCTGCTAACCGCCTGGCCAAAAAAGTAGCCAATACCCGGATAGCCAAAGGTATTTTCCACCAGTGTTGAACCACCAAACATCATAGCAAAGGATATAGCCAGACTGGTAACAAGAGGCAATATGGCATTCCTTTGTATATAATTGTGCATTATTTGATTATGGGGAATGCCTCTTGCTTTGGCAGCATTTACATAATCTTCACCTATGACACTTATGGCACTACCCCTCATGGATAAAGCCCACGACCCCAGTTGCGTAAGAGTATAGGATAGAATAGGAAGTACTGCGTAGTAAAGAGCACTTAATATAAAGGCCAGATTAAACCCCGGCTGAACATAAGGACTATAAGCTCCCCTCTGTGGAAATATATTTGTGTTTATAGCCAACAATATAAGTAATAATAGTGCCATGATATAATCGGGTATAGCATTGGTTATAACCGCATAAAAAGAAACCACGGGATCCAGTAAAGATTTCCTACGCCATGCCATATTTATACCCAGCCATACCCCTATAAAAAAGCTCAGTAATAGAGATATACTTAACACAAAAAGAGTCCACGGCAATGCTCCAAAAATGATCTTGCTAACAGGCATATGGTATACCATAGATTCTCCAAGATTTCCCTTTAAAATTCCAACCATATATCGAATATACTGTTTATTTAAAGGTTCATTGGGATCATAGTTGATCATAAGCTTTACCTGTTCATATGCCTGTTGATAAGTTATTCCCCTGCTTTGGGCCAGTTCAACAGCCCATTGTTTTATAGCATCACCTGGCATCATATGTATAAGGGTAAACGTAAAGGTAATGGCAAAAAAAATGGTAATTAGCGCTATAATAACTCTCTTGACAAGTACCTGTATGCGCATGATCCGTACCCTCCAGTATTAATATTTGTCTTGCCCCAGTATGGGGCAAGACATACAATCAACGCGGCTTCAGCTGACCATTGACGATCATCTGCCAGCCTGCATAATAAATCAATGGATCGTCCTTATCAGGCCAGCCCTCAACATATTTGGTGTTTATCCACACAGGCTGCTTTTTCTCTAAGAAATCCATAAATATTACATTTTCATTGGTGACAAACACCAATTTATTTATAATCTCCTTTTGAGCCTGCTCATCTAATGTAACGGCCAGCTGCTTAATGCTTTCAATCACATCCACATCTTCACCATTGGGTCCTTTAAATTTCTTGGTCATCTTGGCATTGGGGTCATTGCGATTTATCAAGCCCAATTCCCTTGCAAGGCCATTGTATATCCTGTTAAATGTAGTAAACGGATGTGATGCAAAGCCCCACGCACCAACGCCAAATTCTATGGCCATATCGTAATTGCCTTTATTAAGCATATCCCAATACTGAGCATTATCTATGGTTCTGACCTTTGTAGGTATTCCAAACTGCGTAAGCTGCGTAGCCATATTCTCTGCCGCCAGGACCCAGTCGCTCCAACCACCAGGCACGCTGATTTCATACTTCATAGCCTTTCCTGACTTATCCCGCCATATATTATCAGAACCCTTACTATACCCTGCTTCTTTTAAAATGCTCTCAGCCTTAGATGGGTCGTAGGTAAATTTCGTTAATTTTTCTTGAAAGTCGGGCGTAAGCCATCTATCCTTAATCGAAGGCAATATACCATATGTTGCCACATCATTTACTGAACTAGAGTAATATAACGATACCTCTCTTACGGTATCTCTATTTATTGCGTACACAATAGCTTTGCGGAAATTTAAATCATTAAAAGGTGCCTTTTCCATATTAAATATCAGGCTAAACGTGGTAAGATCCGTTTCAGGATACATCTTTATATAGGAATTTTTTTGCAGTATCTCATCCATAACATTCTTGGGACCGACTCTTCCTGCATAATCAAGTTGCCCTGATCTTAACAACGACCACGCCACTTCATTAGTAGGCACTTTTACATATCTCACCTGGTTAAAATGTACATTTTTTGCACCCCAATATTGATTAAATTTCTCGCATATGATGTCAGATGCTGTAACCGTTTTAACCTTAAATGGACCCGTACCCAAAGGCAATTGTGGTTTAAATGCCTGAAGATCTGTTCTTATTTTAGAAAGCGCTTTATTGGACTCCTCATCTAACTGACCTTTGGCATCCCTTTTGCTTATATATGGCTTAACCTGGTCTCCCCACTTGCCGTAAATGTGATATGGTGCAACTTCGCCGTCTTGAGATACCAAAAATTTGTTCATTATTGTAGGTTGTTTCCATTTAAAAACTACCGTATAGTCATCGGGAGCTTCAATAGAATCCAGATACGTCCATATCATCCATCCTGACAAAAATCCCAGATAATAATTGTTCAGTACGTCTTTACTTGTAAAAGGCTTACCATCTTGCCACACCACACCTTTTCTCAGATGTACTATGGTCTCTGTACCCTTGTCTTCCATGGATTCACCCAATCTGGGATAATATTCGCCTGTAACCGATACCCACTGAAATAGCGGCTCAAAAACTACACCACCTACCGGCCCTATACCTCCAGCAGCAAACGGATTCCCATGGTACACAGGCGGCGCATCCCATATACCACCGTCTATCACCAGCCTCTTGTCCTTATTGACCAAAGATCCCCCTGAAGTATTTTCCTGAGTTGTATTAACCTTTGCTGTCCCAGAAGTCTGCTCTGTTGAAGACTTTTTACAGCCTACCAGAAAAATCGACAGCAAAAATACTACTGCCAATATTAGTGACAACCTTTTCATAATGCTTGACATACCTGACCCTCCTTTTATAAGTTTATTAGTTTATTGCGAAACCCCAAAAGACTCTAAAGTATTGGGTTTCGCGTTATATTTTCAAAGGATTTCCTCGCTTTTGCCTAATTTCATATATAGCAAACCTACTCCCATAAGAGATCGGAGGAAATCCTATGAAAACGACAATTATTAAGTCACAATCTTTTCCAAGCCTCTAGCTCTATTTAATTACTAATTATAGTTTAGTCTACTGTGCAGAGATTTTCAAAGTTCAAATTTGGCCAAATTCATTGAATATTCGCTGTTTTTTTTTTTTTTCTGAATATTACTCATGTTTTCTCGTTTTTTCTCCATTTTTCTCTTATATGTGTTTAAAATACCTTTATTCCCATATCAAACGCTATCATGCTTTTATACATCCCATAAAAAGTTCTATTTATGTACCTTTTTATCTTCATATTTTCATTTTTTATTTTATAATCCGCTTATGGCGTTCGTACCCTCAAACAAATTTTTATTACAGTACATTATATATATATCAATCTCTAAATATTACTCTAATCTTTCGCATATTAAACATATGCTTATTTATTTGAAATCTTATTCTTTTTTCAGCGTATAAAGGATAACAGAACAAGAAAAAAAGGTCGAAGTACACTGAAAAGATAATTGAAGGTAAAAAAGTCAAAGTATTATTTGAAAAACAAAAAGCACAGGCCAAACATCATAGGCCTGTGAAAATTTGAATTTTCACTAATTTTACAGTCCATCAAATATAACTATCATTTTGTATATTTATATAATGAAAGTTCCTCAAGCATCGCTTTTATATTCTCCAGCGGCGTATCAGGCATAATACCGTTTCCCGCCCCTAAAAGCAATCCACCTTCAGGTTTATAAAAGATGTCGATTACGCGATGGATCTCATTTCTGACGTCTTCAACGCTTCCCTCGGGTAAAACGTGCTGAACATCTATTCCGTAAAGAAAAGATATCTTATCCCCATATGTGGAAGCTATATAAACTTCATCCATGCATCCTTTTTGTATTGGATGCAACACGTCCACTCCCGCTTCTATAAGATAATCCATAAGCTTGGTATTATCACCGCAGGAATGCAGCCATACATGCATGCCTTTTGAATGTACATACGAAACAAATTCTTTATAGAGTGGCAAATACAGTTCTTTAAAAATAGCCGGAGACATCATCGGACCGGTCTGGTGCCCCAAATCGTCAGAAGTAAAAATGCCATCAAAGCCTAATTGGGCATATCGATCTACAATCACTTTATAAAAATCTAATAACTTTTCTCCTAGTACTTTAAGCTTATCCATATTTTCATAATAATCGATCATCAGATTTTCCATGCCCCTGATAGCCCAGAAACGCTCATGAAATAGCCTCCACCAACAACCTAGCTTGTATCTCCCATCTGCATGTTTAAGAGACTTTTCTACTGCATCGAAATTGCCTGGTTCATTGGGATTGGGGAAATCTTCTAAAAACCAATCAAATTCGTCCCAATCCAGCAGTTCATATGTTTCTCCTATACTGTGTTTTATACCGTGGCTATAATCCTTATAACCCCAACGGTAAGACGGATTATTATTTGAACTTATATGAAATCCCGGTTCTAAATACCATGCATCAAAAATATCATCAGGATAGTTTGAGGCAAGTGCTTCAAGTTTAGAACCATATTTGTCCATCAATCCAGCTCCCCAAAACTTATGAAGAAACAAAGGAATGTTTTTCCCACCTTTTCTCTCAATCGCCTTGATTACTTCTTCCCTGCTCAACGGCTCCCGAACCATTTTAACCCCTCTCCCTACAATAAATTATTAGATTTTCCAAATCTTAAATACAAGTAATCATCTTTATTCATCACAATCAATATAGCAAAATTGGCCATATCTTGCAACAAAAGTATCATTTAGACAAAAAAATAAATAATTCCGGCTATCATCTTCCCCTTAAGGAGAAGATTCTGCCGGAGCAAAATCTTATTTTATTTATTCTTCATGGCATATATTATAAACATCCTGGAACCTATAATTGTTACTATATTAGCTACCAGCGCTATAACCAAGATAACAAATTCTCCTGACTCTATACTTACAAAAGCCATGTTTATCAGGCATAAAACCGAAAGAAATATAGAAAAAAACATTATTATTTTACATAGGCCGATTCTTGCATCATTTCCCATTTCGGCACCTTCTCCACAAGATGGCATGCAACCATACTGCCATTAATTTCTCTTAGCTGAGGTTCTTTATTCATACATATGGATTCAGCGTAAGGACACCTGGGATTAAACCGGCATCCCGTAGGTGGATTGGCCGGATCCGGCATATCCAGACTCTTTAAAGGTAAAGCTTTTATGGTCCGTGCCAGGTCCGGATCTGGTATAGGCACAGCCGACAATAAAGCCTGCAAATAAGGATGAGAAGGATTCCTCAATACTTCATTTAATTTTCCTGTTTCAACTATTTTGCCTAAGTACATAACAGCTATGCGCCCGTTGGAAGCTATATATCTAGCTGTAGCAAGATCATGAGTAATATAGACAAAAGCGATTCCCAGCTGTTTGTTCATATTTGTCATCAAATTCAAAAGAGATATCCTCAAGGATACATCTACCATAGATACAGGCTCGTCGGCCACGATCAACTTTGGTTTAACAGAAATCGCTCTGGCTAGAAGCAACCTTTGCCTCTGCCCACCACTTAATTGATGTGGATATTTATCAAGGAACTGTTCAGGTGGAGTAAGTTCAACCAATTTTAACAGTTCATATAACTGATTTCTTGCCTCTTTCGAATTTTTAGCCAACTTATGCCTTATAAGGACATCTTTTAGAGATTGGAAAATGGTTCTCGCGGGATTAAGGGCCGCAAAAGAGTCTTGATGTACCATCTGCACGCTGCGCCTGTATTCCTTAAATGACCTTCCATCCATCTTCCATATATTCTTACCCTCAAATTTTATTTCACCTGAGGTGGGTCTGTATAGACCTGTTATAATCTTACCCAATGTAGTTTTACCGCATCCGCTCTCGCCAACTACCGCCAGTATCTCTCCCGGATTTAGCTGAAGGTTTACATCGACTACGGCTCCGATATTTCTACCTTTGCTAAAAAGGCTTTTTTTACTGGTAAAAACCATACTTACATCGTGTAATTCCAGGAGTGTGCTCATAGATTCACCACCTTTTCATTGTACTTCAAACACGCTACCATGTGTCCTTCTGATACCTCTACCAGAGAAGGATGTGCCTCACGGCATATACCAATGCACTGATCGCACCTGGGATTAAATCTGCATCCTGGCGGGGGATTTATTAGATCAGGAGGAGAACCAGGAATAGCCCTTCTATTGCTTATATCATCTATAAGAGACGGTGCTGCGTGTATAAGCCCATATGTATACGGATGCAGTGGATTATAAAATATATCCCTGACACTTCCCACCTCAACTATCTGACCTGCGTACATAACACCAACCCTATCGGCCACTTTAGCCACTATTGAAACATCATGGGTTAAAAATATCATGGTAATGCCAAGATCTTTGTGTATTTTCTGTAATATTTCAATAATATAAGCCTGAGTAATGACATCCAAAGCTGTGGTAGGTTCATCCAGTATCAGTACCTTGGGATCTAATATAAGGCTCAAGGCTATGATTGCCCTTTGTTTCATCCCACCGCTGAGTTCATGAGCATAGGAGTTCAACACGCGGTCGGGGTCTAATCTCACGTATTCCATAAGCTCCGCAGCTTTATCCAATATCTGCTTTTCTGCTCCTTTACTATGAGCATAGTAAGTATCAAGTACCTGGTCTCTTATCCTTATAACAGGATTCATGGCATTTTGAGCGGCCTGAAATACCATTGCTACATCCTTCCACCTGTACTTTCTAAGTTCTTCGTCGGATAAACTCAAAACATCTTTGCCGTTGTAAAGAATCTCTCCATGGGTAATCTGTCCTGGGGATGATACCAGGTTTAAAATCGCTGTAGCTAGAGTAGATTTCCCGCTGCCGCTTTCGCCTACCAAACCAAATATCTCTCCACTATATATATCCAATGAAACATTATCGACTGCTCTTAATGTTTTCCCAGAAAGATCAAAATCTACACTAACTTCCTTTATCTGAAGAATCTTCTCTGTTTTGTTCACTATCATCACCTTCCCCTCAACCTGGGATTAAGTGCCTCATCAAGTCCATTGGCAAAAAACAAGCAGCCCATTTGGAAAAACATAATTGCTAACACGGGAACCAAAAAGTATATTATAGCACTTGAGCCATATATGGCACCCGTCGTCGTAACTGCCATATTCAACATCATCCCCCAGTGAGAAGCCTGGAAAGGAACTAAACCCAGTACCATCAAACCAACGCTGGCCGTTATAGCACCTCTCATCATCATAATAAAGTTTATGGCTATATATGAAACCATGTTGGGTAACATCTCCTTAAATATGATGTGTATTAATCCCATGTCCAATATTTTACTCGCTTCTATAAAATCGCGATTCTTTAAAGATAGAATCTGTGACCTAATAGCTCGCGCCAAACCTGCCCACGACCAGATGCTCAACAATAAGCCAAACGTAATTGGGTCACTAATTTTGGCTACCATAGAAAGTACCATCATTATAGGGAAGCTAGGAACTGTTAAAACTACATTAGTTATCAACATTAATACTGCATCCACTGTTCCTCCTAATGTACCAGATATTGTACCAATTATAAATGCTATAATAAGTGTAAAAAAAGCTGCTAAGAAAGCTACTAATAATACATTTCTAGAACCATGTACAAATTGAGACAATGTATCTCTGCCTGCGTAATCAGTTCCTAAAGGATGTTTAAATGATGGTAATTGTAAACGCTCTGCATAATTCGTTTGTGTTGCAGGGGGAATAATATATGGTCCTACCAATGCTAAAAATAAAAATATTAATAAAATAATCATTCCTATAAATGCTCTTTTATTTTTTTTTAAAACTATCCAAATATTTACTATGGAAGCCATTAATTTTGAGCCCCCTCTCTTATTCTTGGATCAAGCACGTTGTATAGTATCTCAGCAATTAAATTAGCAAGTACAACAGCTATCGTAATCATAAAAAACATTCCTTGCATCAGCGGATAATCACGTCTCCCTACTGCCTGGTTTAAAAAATATCCTATGCCAGGATATACAAAAATATTTTCTATCAAAGGCGAACCTCCAAACATCATTCCAAAAGATATTGCCAAATTTGTAATAAGTGGTAATAAAGCATTACGTCCAACATAAGTTGTTATTATTCGTCTATCAGGCAACCCTCTGGCTTTAGCTGCCATTATGTAATCTTCTCCTAAAATGCTTATAGCATTTCCTTTCATTGTTAATGCCCAACTTCCCAAACTTGTTAAAACATATGCAGAAATAGGCAAAATAGCATGTTCTATAACACTAATAATATAACCTGAATTAAAACCTGGAATAACTGAAGAATCATATGGGCCTCTAGAAGGAAGCCATTTTAAATTAACTGCAAATATAATTATCAAAATCAAACCAACTATAAAATCTGGCAGAGAACCTGCTATAGAAGCATATACTGATATCATAGGATCAATAATAGTTTTGCGTTTCCAAGCTATATACATACCCAAGGAAATACCAATAACAAAAGATACCAATAGTGAAATCGAAAGAATAAATAACGTCCAGGGCAAAGCACCTGCTATTACCGAAGTAACAGGTTTTCTGTAAGACATGGATTCTCCTAAATTTCCTCTTAATATACCCGCTACATATTTTATATACTGATTTAACAAGGGTACATCTGGATCATAATTAAGCAAAGCTTTTGCTTTAGAATAAGCATCTTGATAGTCAAGGCCTTGATTTCGCATCATATCCATAGCTAAAGTTTCTACAGGATTTCCCGGCATAAAATGTATTACCACAAATGTTACAGACAATGAAAACAAAATAGTTATTATAATTAATAGCAATCTTTTCACCCACATATTTTTTCGCCTCCTAAAACCTAGTTAAAGCACACCTAAGCACAATACCAAACGTTGACTAATTATCAGTAGTTGTTGCAAAAACAACAACTACTGATAATGATCATTTTTTATAATAAAATTTTCCTAGTTTAATTAACTTAGCAATAGGTCTCATACCTGCTCCACCATACCATTCTGGCGCTTTTGGATCATCTGGATAACCAGTAAGATTTGTGTTGTAAAGTTTCCATGGTGCAGTTTTTTCCCCAATGGGCATAAAAGGAACATATTCATTAGTTGCTTGAGCAAGCTTTCGGACAATTTCTTTTTGCCTATTAACATCTTGTGTATAGAACAATTCATCAATTAATCCTACTGGTTTAACAACATCTCCATTTGAAAGCTTTATTGTTATATCCAAAGGTTTCGTATCCTTAGGACTTCTAAAACCTAACCTTACTGCACCATCTACATATAGGTTCCTATATGCTTCCCATGGATAACCATAAGAACCTATCCCAGCTCTAAAATCAAAACTTATCATAGCTCGACCTGTATCAAGGTATTCCCAGTAGGCACTTAATTCCATAGCTTTAAAAACAGTTTTTAAACCAAATTTATTAAGTTGGTTTGTTATTGCATCTCCACAAAGGAAGAAGATAGGCCACGAATTCATAGAAGCCACTTCTAATTGAACAAGTTGGCCTTTTTCATCACGCCAAAAACCATCAGAACCTTTTTTCCATCCTATTCCTTTTAATAGTTCCTCTGCTTTAGATGGATTGTAAGAATAATCCGTTAAACTATTTAGAAAATCACCCAACCATATATCTCTTGCCGACGGAACTAAACCTGTTATATAAGTATCTGGTGTTTGTGTCCCTGGTTCTGCTATGTCTAATAATGCTTTTTTATTTATAGCGTATACGATTGCCTTTCGTACAACAGGATTATTAACAGGATATTTACTCGTATTAAATTGCATTGATGGTTGACTATATTCTGGTATCCACATAATCTTCATATTTGGATGATTTTGTTGTATTTGTTTAAATACATCAGGTGTTGATCCATGAGGTTCGCCATCATATCTTCCAGCCATAACCATTGACAAATATGCTTCTAAGCTTACATAACGCTGTATTCTTATCTCGTCTATTTTTACATTCTTTGCATCTCTAAACTTTGGATTTTTAGTTAAAATTGCCTCCGATGCCGTAACATTTGAGACTACATATGGCCCAGTACCTACAACTTGAGTTACATCTGGCTTGTACTTATATACATCTTCTCTAATTTTCGAAACCGCATCGGATGTTGCTTGATCTAAGTTACCTTGATTATCTCTTTTGGCTGTCAGGGGAGCCAATTGATCCGCCCATTTACCATATATATGATTAGGTGCGTTTATAAAATTACTAAAAGCCATAACTGATAATATTGGTCCAGGATTCCTCCAAGTTATAACCACGGTATAATCATCAGGAGCTTCTATAGTATTTACATATTTCCACATTGGCCAACCAGCCATAAAGCCCATATAATATGACGTTAAAACATCTTTACTAGTAAAAGGTTTGCCATCACTCCATACTATACCTTTTTTTAAACTTATAATTGTTTTATTACCTTCTTCTTTAAAAGACTCACCAAGCATAGGTATGAACTTCGGTTGTGGAAATGGAACATACTCAAATAACCTATCAAATACATACTCACCTATTCCACCCAATCCTGGTGGGGCCCACGGATTACCGTGTATAGATGGTGGTGGGTCAAAATAGTCGCTGGTAGTAAAAGTCGACTTGCTTGAAGATGCTACTTTTTTACTGGTAGTAGTCTTTTTTTGGTTTCCACTGGAAACCGTGGACTGGTCGGGTGTACCACAAGCTGATAAGAGAATCGAAAATACCATCAAAAGCGATAATACAACAGCCAGCCTTTTTAATAATGGTTTCAAAAGTTTTACCCCCTTTAATAAATATATTTTCATCTTTCTAGAACAAAAAAATGTTTTCCCGATAATCTATAACATCCCCTCCTTTGTCAATGCTTTTTACCTGCTGCCCCAATTGATAGTTTCATTGTATCGGGAAAACAATATCACGTAAATAATCAATAACTCATTTCGATATTCAAAATCTTACACATGGATCTCAATTTTCTCAGGTCACGTCTCAATTATCTTAGATTGTAGACTGCTCCTGTATCTGCCAGGTGTTATACCCATTTCTTTCTTAAAGAGCCTTATAAGCCTATTGTCACTTCCAAGTCCAACTTTTGCCGCGATTTCGCTTAAAGACATATTTACATCGTTCATATACTCCTTTGCCTTTTCAATTCGTATTTTTGTTATATAATCATTTAAATTCTCTCCTGTCTGTTCCTTAAAGAAATAAGAAATATAAGAAGGATTCATATTATAATATTCAGCAATGCTCTGCACACATAGATTTTCATCTGAATAATTGCTATTTACATAGTTTATTATTTTATCAAGTAAAATTCTGTTATGACTCCTCCTATTGTGTTGAATATAATTACATATAATTGTATAAATGCGGGTAAGTTCATCATACATATCTTTAGCATTATCGCACGTTAAAAGATGAGATATCGGATCAAATTCTTCACAAAACACCTCTTTATAATCTATTTTGATCTCATCTAATGTCTTTATAGCCGTGCTCATTATATCAAAGAACAAACATTGAACAAGTTTATACGGAAGCCTTCTGTTGTTAAAGTTCTCATCAAACAGATGAGAAAGCAACTTCTCTACATTTTGCTTATCTCCAACCTTTACACTATTGACCAATTGCTGTTCCACATCAAGAGGATAAAAATAATTTTTATTATTTTCTTTAACATCTTCATAATTTATTATTTTACCTTTGCCCATCACTATTTTATAGTCACATGCTGCCACCGCATCATTGTACGATATATTAATATTTTCAATCCCCTCGTATAATATGATTTGTAATCAACCAAAAAGGTCGACCTTTAACAAGATTAATAAAGATCTTTGATATTTAAATATTGTTTCTTTAAATTTCACCATGATTAAATCTATCAAGTGCCACTTGATACTTATGCATACATCGCATAGCTACTACCCATGTTTGGGAAGATGGGTTGTCAAGCCCGAACGCAGTGAGTTCATTTTAGGCTTGACTACTCATCGACCAAACATATAATCCTCTCTGCGATGTATGCTCGATTGCTGCATTTTGTATTGTA